>CAZFIN010000037.1:0-19494 GCA_964519525.1 uncultured Alistipes sp.
CGAGATCTTCACCGGCAAGATCGAGGAGGACGCCATGTATATCCCGCGCCGGATCACGACGGGTTGCATAATAAAGGTGCGCGAGGCCGACGGCTCGAAGCGTTACGATTTCCAGTACACCGACCGTTACGGTTACACCAACACCATCGGTGGCATATCGCGCCTCTTCGACGAGGAGTTCTGGAATTACGCGAAGCTGATCTCGGGCGTGCTGCGTCACGGGATGCCTATCGACAAGGTGGTGCATCTTATCGACGGGCTGCACCTTAACAGCGAGAGTATCAATACGTGGAAAACGGGAGTGCAACGTGCTCTTAAACAGTATATTGCCGACGGAACCCGCTCGAAGGGCAAATGCCCCCAGTGCGGTCAGGAGGAGATGGCCTACCAGAACGGCTGCCTCACCTGCATGTCGTGCGGATACTCGAAGTGCGGATAGAACCGTCAGCAATGTGCAGAAAAAGTGAAAAAAAAGATTCCGATTCTTGTTTTTTTACTTTTTTATTTACAACTTTGCACATGTATATACGGTGAAGAAGCGCGTTTTGCCTCGTTTTTGCTTGTTACGGCAAGGGTGCGTGTTCGCTGGATATATAATGTGTGTAAACAGGTTTATTATTCACAGCACAATAAACTATTAAAAAAATTATGAAAAAGATTTTACTTTCAATCGCTCTGGTAGCGATCTCTGCGAGCAGCGTCTTTGCTCAGGGGACTTCAGCAGACAAGCTCCGCTGGAAGGGTATTATGAACAACGGCTTCTGGTCGAACTGGGAGATCTCGGTCGGCGGCGGCGTCAACTACACCGCATGGAACGGCATCGGTACCGATCAGGATGCTACCGGCGATATGGGCTGGATGATCGAGGGTAGCGTAAGCAAGTGGTTCAACCCCATCGTGGGTGCCCGCGTACAGTTGATCGGCGGTCAGCTGAACTCGTCGGACAAAAACGGTCTGAAGAGCAACTGGATCATGCCTCACGCTGACGCTTTACTGAACCTCTCTAACTGGATCGGCGGCTATCGCGAGGATCGCGTTTACTATGCCAAGTTGTTCGCCGGTTTCGGCACCAGCATCGTAAACGTTAAGAACGACGCTGCTACCGGTTTCGCATTCGACGCAGGTTTGATCAACACTTTCCGTGTTTGCAAGGCCATCGATATCAACCTTGAGCTGAAGGGCATCCTCAGCGCAGGTCACGACATGCCCCGCGGCATCGCTGCTCTGGCTGGCAAGACCGGTCAGATTTACAGCGCTACCGTTGGCGTAACCTACCGCTTCAACAAGCGTAACTGGGACAAGGCTTACTCGCAGGAGGAGGTTGACGGCTATCTGGCTGCCATCGCCGCTCTGGAGTCGGGTCTGGCTGACGCACACCGCAACGAGGCTAAGCTGGCCGAGCGTCTGGCTGCTCAGAAGGCTGCTACGGATCAGGCTCTGAAGGACAACGAGGCTCTGCGTGCCGAGCTGGCCAAGAGAAAGACTTCGGTTGTTTCGGCTTCGGCTCTCTTCTTCAACTTCGACAGCGCCAAGCTGCTTGACCGTGCCAAGGCTTCTATGCAGATTCTGCAGGAGGTTATCAACGCCGCTCCGAAGGATCAGGTGTTCACCATCGTAGGTCACGCCGATGCCAAGACCGGTTCGCCCGAGTACAACCAGAAGCTGTCTGAGCGTCGTGCCAAGGCCGTTTACGATTACCTCGTAGGTCAGGGCGTTAACGCCAACCAGCTTACTTGGAAGGGTGTAGGTTCTACTCAGAACATCTTCCCGGTTAACGGTACCAACCGCGTAGTTATCGTTAAGTAATTGCACTTAACCCGATAATACGAGTCCCGCCATCAGGCGGGACTTTTTTGTTTGTTGTGATATGGATTCTCGGAAACGGGCTGTCGTTCCGGGATTGTATCGGCGGGGTGGAATGTTTGCCGGCGACCGGGGCTTTATTCTTTGATAAATCCGCTCTCTTATTGACCGTATGGTCAGCATTGTTCCGACCGTTCGCGCGAACGGTCCGGATGCCATATGGCAAGCGCCGGGACATTGGCGTGCGGCATGACGCGCAGTAGTCTATGAAACGGGTCTGCCGGTCCGATGGGCGCGGTGTAAGGAATAACTCGACAGGTCTTGTCTTTAACGATTTCACCCCAGCCAGAGTTCATTATGGCTGGGGTGATTCTCAATCCCGGGATTTGTTTGGCAATCCTTTTCGTCTGCTTTGACGTGATAAGCCTTGCGGATGAATGCTGCCGTTCGCTGAACGGCCGTCACAATCCCCGCTCCACCTCGCGACGGTTGAGCAGGGCATGTGTTATCGTGAGCTCGTCGACATACTCCAGTTCGTCGCCGAAACCTATGCCGCGCGCTATGGTCGTCACCTTCACGTCGGGATATTGCTTCAGCCGGTTCATGATGTAGAAGAGCGTCGTTTCACCCTCTACCGATGTGGATATGGCAAGAATCACCTCCTTGACATCACCTGCGGCCACCTTGTCGATCAGCATGTCGATCTTCAGATCCGACGGTCCGATGCCCTGCATGGGTGAGATCACACCGCCCAGCACATGATACATCCCGCGGTATTGTCGCGTATTTTCGACCGACATCAGGTCGCCTACCTGTTCGACCACGCACACCGTGGCGCGGTCGCGTTCGGGATTGCTGCAAATGGGACATACGTCGGTGTCGGACAGATTGTTGCAACGCACGCAATAACGCACGTCGCGGCGAAAACGTGCCATGCTTTCGGCCATCTGCTCCACTGCTCCGACATCCATCTTGAGCAGGTGCATGGCCAGACGCAATGCCGTGCGGCGACCTATGCCGGGCAGTTTCGAAAATTCCGACACGGCATCTTGCAAGAGTTTCGACATAGCTTCCCTATGTTATTCGTTACGATTTATATCCGCTCGATGCGTCCGACTTCGACCCATCCCTTGTTTCCGTCGGCTATGCGGATCTCGGCCCATCCCTCCAGCGTGTCGCCTACGGTGACTTTCGTCCCTTCGTGCAGCACGAACAGATCGGTGGCCGATTTGTCGGGTGAACTCTTTACCGGCACCGACGATCCCATGACTATGGCTTCGCTGCGGTCGACGATCGTCCGTCGTTCGCTCCATGCGAACAGCGACGTGACTACGAACAGCAGCATGGCCGCGGCCATGCCGTAGAAGCCGGCCTTGCGGACGGACAGCCGTTGCGAGAGCAGGTAGAGCAGGCACAGTGCCAGCATGGCGGCGAACATCGCGAGCGATATCACCGTCCACGTCGAGCAGCTCAGCGAACTGCGCACCGAACGCAGCCATGTGGCGAGGAAAAACTCGGGAACCGCCTCGATGTTGTCCTTGGTCATACGTTCGGCATACTCCAGATTGTGGCGTATGTCCTCGTCGGCGGGCGACAGCCGCAGGGCGCGGTTGTAATAGAGTATCGCGCTGCCCGTCTCTCCTTTCTTGAACAGTGCGTTGGCCAGATTGTAGTACAGCGGAGCCGAGTGCAACCCGCGGTCGAGAATGCGGTTGTAGCCGTCGATGGCCGCGTTGTAATCTCCGGCGCTGTAAGCTGCATTGGCCGATTCCCACAGTTGCGAGGGTTCGGCCGCGTCAGCCGTGGTGCCGGCCGCAGGCGCTGCGGTGGCGGTCTGCGTGTCGGCGGCAGCCGTATTCGCCGTCGCGATAGCGGCCGTGTCAGTGTTCTGCGCCCATACGCCGGCGGCGAACATCATGGCGGCGGCTATTGAGATATATCGTTTCATAACACTATTGCATTTAACGTTTTACGATTGATTCGACGTGCGACACGAGATTCACGCCTTCGGCATACACCTCATTCATCTCGACCGAAGCCGAAGGCGAGTACTGCGCCTCGTCGCAACGTGATATGATCTCGGTGAAACGTCGGGCATTGTCGGCCGCAACACCCCGGCGCTGCAGTTCCTCGCGAATCTTCTCCTTGGTGAGGTCGGCGACCGGAATGTTCAGTTTGTCGCTCATGTAACCCCACAACGCACGCAGCATCTCCTCGTAGAAGGCATGGCGGTTCTGTTCGCGCATGAACCGTTCGGCCGAACGGAAGCGCTGCACCGCCACCTTATTCGCGCGGCGGTTACGCACCAGCACCGTATTGCGGCTGTCGCGTATCATGCGCCGCATAACGAAGTAAAGCACCGTGAATAGCGCGGCGATGAGGAGCAGTATGGCGAAATACGCTGTGCTGAACATAAGCGGAGCCGTGGCCGTGCGCAGTGCCGGCCGGCCGAGTTTGATGAACCGTATGTCGCTGCCGAGCTGGCGCACATCCTCCTTCGACGGTCCCTGCACCACCTGTGCGGGCTGGTTGCCGCCCGATGCGTCGGGCTGGATATTCATGTCGACGGGCGAAGTGGCGAGCGTTACGTAACTCTCCTTTTCGGGACTGAAGAACGAGAACTCCACGGCCGGAATCTCGTAATCGCCCTCGGCGCGCGCGATGAATGGATACTCGAATTGGCGGTAGCCCGTGGTCCCGGCTGTGGTGGTGCGTATGGACTCGGTGTTACGCACGTTGTAGAGTTCGAACGACGACGGCAGATTCAGTTCAGGCGCCTGAAGGAACGTGAGGTTGCCCGTACCGGCGATCCTGAGCGTGTAGGTGGCGGCTGAGTTCGCCTTCAGTTCCGACGCCGGAGGCTCGGCCGACAGCGAGAACGAACCTACGGCCCCGTTGAACGATGCGGGAGCGCCAGCAGGCAGCTCCTTCACCGTCACGGTGATGCGTCCCGTCGACAGCTTGCGCGGGACGTTGTACACCTCGGAGCCGCTGCCGAAGAACGGGTCGAAATTGCGGTTGTTGCGGATGATCACCTGTGCCACGGCCGTCATTTCGGCCGGCTCGATGGCGATCTGGCCGGTCTGCTGCGGATAGAGCAGATACTCCTTGATTATGCGCGAATCGTAGACCTTGCCGTCGAGCGTCTCGCGGTGGGTCTGGTAGTTGTCCGTAGGCAGCTCCTGCGACCAGAAACCGTTGAACGACGGCAGTTTCACATCCTCGAATCCGGCTATGCTCGCGCGGGTGTAGAGCGTGAGCGAAGCCCTGATCGGCTCGCCCTTGTAGACGCTGGCACGCGAAAGATTCAGACGCAGCAGAATATCGTCCTTGGCCACCTTGTTCTGCACAGCATTGCCCTGCTCGGCGGCGCGCCCCTCCTGTTCCCGGCGGCTGTCGGCACTGCCTTCGTCGACCACCTCGACCGGTGTGGATTTGGTGGTGTAGGTCTTGCCATTTACCCCGATGCTCGCCGAACCTATGGTGACGTTGCCCGCATTGCGCGCTATGACCACATAGGTGATCGTAAGGGTGTTCTTCTGACTGCTTACGCCGTTGATGTTCTGCATCTGGAAACTGGTCGATGTCGTGGGACCCGCCAGAACGTCCAGCCCGCTGAAATCGGGTGGCGTGAACGAGTTGTCGTCGGCCTTGCCTTCGAGCACGAACTCCACACGGAACATCTCGCCGGCGGTGACTATCAGCGGGGTATTGATCTCGAACGACACCCCGTCGGCGCGGGCTGCGCTCAGGCATAGCAACGCCGTCAGCGATAAGATAATGCGTCTGAAAAATACGTTCATCTGTTTGGAAATGTTTTACATGGTAAAACGTTCTGCGCGGCATGTTTATTTTCCGCGGCAGCGAAAAAAAAGAGGAGCCGCATCCGACGGACGGATGCCGACTCCCGTGAAGCGACCGCTAATGCTGGTAAGCGGCGAAGAAATCGTTGCCCTTGTCGTCCACGATGATGAAGGCGGGGAAGTTCTCCACGTAGATCTTGCGGACAGCCTCCATGCCCAGCTCGGGGAAATCGACCACCTCGACGCTCTTGATCGAGTTCTTGGCCAGCACTGCGGCGGGACCGCCTATCGAGCCGAGGTAGAATCCGCCGTTGGCCTTGCATGCGTCGGTTACGGCCTGCGAACGGTTGCCTTTGGCCACCATCACCATCGAGCCGCCGTTCTTCTGGAACAGATCGACGTAGGGATCCATACGACCGGCCGTAGTGGGGCCGAACGAACCCGATGCCATGCCGTCGGGAGTCTTGGCGGGACCCGCATAATAGACGGGGTGCTTCTTGAAGTAGTCGGGCATCGGCTTGCCCTCGTCGAGCATCTGCTTGATGCGGGCGTGAGCTATGTCGCGGGCCACGATGAGCGTACCCTTCAGATTGAGACGGGTCTTGATGGGGTATTGGGTCAATATGGCGCGCACCTTGTCCATACCCTCGTCCAGATCGATGTCGACAGCGGGCGACATCGAGGGAGCCTCGGCGGGCAGGAAACGTGCGGGGTTCTTCTCCAGCTTCTCGATGAAGATACCTTCGGGAGTGATCTTGGCCTTGATGTTGCGGTCGGCCGAGCAGCTCACGCCTATCGCCACGGGGCACGATGCCGCATGGCGCGGAGCGCGGATCACGCGCACGTCGTGCACGTAGTACTTGCCGCCGAACTGGGCGCCCATGCCCATCTTGCGGCACATCTCGGTGATGCGCTCCTCCCACTCCAGATCGCGGAAGCAGCGGCCGCCCTCGTTGCCCGAGGTGGGCAGATGGTCGAGATAGCCGGCCGAGGCCTTCTTCACCGTCGAGAGACACATCTCGGCCGAGGTGCCGCCGATACATACGGCCAGATGGTAGGGCGGACATGCCGAGGTACCCAGATCCTTGAGATGCTCGTTGAAGAATTTCACGAGCGACTCCTCGTTCAGCAGGGCTTTGGTCTGCTGGTAGAGGAACGTCTTGTTGGCCGAGCCGCCGCCCTTGGTGATGAACAGGAACTCGTACTCCATGCCCGGGTGACCGGCATAGATGTCGATCTGGGCGGGCAGGTTGGTGCCCGAGTTCTTCTCCTCGGTCATTGTGAACGGAACGACCTGCGAGTAGCGCAGGTTGCGCTCCTTGTATGTCTCGTACACGCCGCGTGCGATGCAGGCCGCATCGTCGGCGCCGGTGTAGACGTCCTCGCCCTTGTGGCCGATGCAGATGGCCGTGCCGGTATCCTGACACGTGGGCAGTTCGCCCTCGGCGGCCACCACCTGATTGCACAGCATGGTGTAGGCCACGAACTTGTCGTTGTCAGAGGCTTCGGGATCGTCGAGTATCGAGGCCAGTTTGGCCAGATGGGCCGGACGCAGGTAGAACGACACGTCGGCATAGGCGCGCTTCGACAGCAGTTCCAGACCGGCGGGGTCGACCTTCAGTATCTTGCGGCCGTCGCACTCGACGACCTTCACATAGTCTTTGGTCAGAAGTTCGTATTCGGTGGTGTCCTTCTCGATGGGGTAGGGTTCCTGATAGATGAAATCAGCCATAACGTTAAAGTTTTTTATTTGTTCTTATGAATTTCCGTAGCAATCAAAATCTTTGCAAATTTATAAAAAAATGTGCGATTATACACTCCTGTCCGCCTATTTTCGGTGCGAGGCGGCCCAAGTCGCAGTTGCGGGGCAGCATTTTGCCGGCGGGTATGAAAAAAATCGTATGGCCGATGTTATATTTGCACTGCACGAACGTATTACTAACGACACCGCACCCGTGCGGCGGCCATACCCGACAGCATGAACAGCGAAGAATTCAACACGGAGTTTCTGGAAATCAAGGACTCGGCGTTCCGTTACGCCATGAGTCTGCTCCGCGACCGCCATGCCGCCGAGGACTGCACGCAGGATCTCTACGAGAAACTGTGGCGGCGCAGGCTGTTTATCGGCCGTCAGAGGTTTCAGTCGCTTGTGATGGTGAGCATGCGCAACATGTGTCTCGACCGTCTTCGCAAGCGCTGTCGCGACAGACGCATGACCGATCTTCGGGCCGCCGAGAAATATTGTGCGGAGGAGGATTCGGGCGACGACATGAATGCCACGGTGCTGCGGCTGATGGCAGCCCTGCCGCCACGTGAGCGCGAGGTCATTCATCTGCGCGACGTCGAGGGCATGGAGTTCGACCGCATAGCGCTTATAACCGGAACGACGGAGGCCGCGGCGAGAATGGCATGCTCGCGGGCGAGGAACAAAGTGAAGGAGGAACTGATAAAAATAATGAATCATGGACTGTAACCGATTGGAAATGCTTGTGAGGCGGTATATGGCGGCCGAAACGACCGTCGCCGAGGAGGAGGAACTGCGCCGTGCCGCAGCCGGACTCACGACCGGTGAGCGCGCGGAGGCGTCGGCCGGTCTGCTTGCCGCCGAAGCCATGTTGCGCACTGCGCGGAACGTCAGGGGCGGGAGCGTGAACATAGCCCTGCGCACGACTGTATCGCCGTTGCGCATAGTCGTGGCCACGGCGTTGTCGGCAGCGATCATCGCAGGTGCGGCCCTACTCGTTTCGCGTCCTACGGTTTACGGTTACGTCAACGGCGTTCCCGTCACATCGCTTGCCGAGGCGCGGCGGTATTCGGAGCAGATGTTCGCCGATCTGGCACAGGACATGGAGCCGGCCATGAATGTGCTGGACAATCTGTTTCACGCAGCCGACTGAACCGACAAATTAAAAACGACACCATAATGAAACGTATCATCACCATTCTGTTTGCCGCCGTGGCGGCAGCAGCGGCGGGCGGCACGCAGGCCGTGGCCCAGACAATGAAACTTAACTCGCAGGGATTCAGTTTCGGGGAACCGGCATCCGATTCCGACCGGAACACGCTGGAGGCAAATGCTATAATAACATACAAGAATAGGGGGCTGTGCATCGGCCGTAACGTGAAGTCGAGCATCCCGATGCTGGAGTTGGGATGGAACGTGCCGACGGCCATGAACTACGGAGCATACGACGGCACGGAGTACGGCGAATTTTTCGACGTGCGCGAATGGAAATCGACGCAGTTCACGCTCAATCTGTTGCAGGCTTCGGCATTCACACGCTCGCGCAATTTCGGACTGTCGGTGGCATTGGGAATACGCGCCAACAACTACCGGCTGCGCAACTCGGTGTCGCTCACCGAGGACAATGGGCTGACCGTACCGTTCGTACCCGATCGTGAGGTGAAGAAGAGCAAGTTCACCACCGCCGCAATTCATATTCCGGCGGAGCTGTCGTTCGGCAATCCGTACAAGTTTGCGGTAGCGGTGGGCGGATTCGTCGACATGACGATAAACTCGCACACCAAGCTGAAGTACAAGGGCGGATCGAAGGACAAGGAGCATAATTTCCCCGTGAACTTCATTCAGGCCGGCGTGTCGGTCCGAATGTCGTTCCGCAACTTCTCCGTCTTCGGCAACTACACCCCCATGCAGCTGTTCAAGGCAGGGCGCGGTCCCGAGATGCGGGTATGGACCATAGGCATAGGTTGGTAAAAAAACGGTTGCGATATGAAAAGACTTTTCATATTTCTTGCCGTCGCGCTCGCGTGCTTCACGGCCCGGGCGCAGACTCCCGGGTTCATGAAGCTGTATGAAACGGCGCTCGCGACATTCAGCGCTGACGGATCCGATGGCCGCACGCCGGGCGGCGACGGGGCAGGCGGAATCGTCATATCCGAGTTTTCGGGCCGCATGCTGCGCACGGTGATGCCCCGCAAGAGCGAGAACCGCGATCACATGGTCAACCGCATAGAGATGATACGTCAGATAAAGTTCCCGCCGCATAAGGGTACCGATCTGTTCCAGCGTCTGCGTGCCTTGGCTGACGGCGACAGTTACGAGCGGCTGTCGATAATGAATGTGGACGGCGAGTCGGTGTACATCTACACTGCGCCGTACAAAAATTCGGGCCGCGAATTCCTGATCCTCATAGTCAACGGCGATTCGCGTCTGGTGTGCGACATCGTGGGTGACGTGACGGTAAAGGATGTGCTCGACCTGATAATGGGGCGGGGCTGAGGGACTACTGACGGATTATTTCCTGTCCGTCTCCACGGCCTTGAATATGGCCTGCACCTCGCCGTCGTGGAGCAGCATGAGCATGTCGCCGTCGATCTCGTAGTGGGTCGTGGCGTCGAGTATTCCGCTCAGTTTGGTTTCCAGATCGACATCGGGGCACATCATTCGGGTCGATGCCACGCCGCTGAACGTCATGCTGCCTTTGTATGTCACGGCATAACCGCCCATCATGCGGTTGCAGGCGCCGATGCCTGAGAATCGGCCGTCCTGTCCGAACGTGAACACGAACTGGTCGTCGCCGATCGACAGATCGACCTCCATCATGCGCACCAGATGCCACTCGGTGCCCGTCAGCGGTTTGTTATTCTTGCCCTTGCGGCATGCGCAGCATGCACTGCACGCCAGCGCCGCCAGCGCGAGGGCCGACATTACGAATAGAATTCTTCTCATAATCTAATTTCAGTTATCGCTCGGGTACTGTCCCTGCTCAATCTTCATTCCGTTTCGCAGGACGAAAATAATAAAAATAACGGTTGTATGCAACTTGCCCACGCACCGACATAAGCCATTGCTGTCTGTAGTTCCGTTGCTACGGAGTCAGAATGGATATATCTACTTCAGGTTTATTGTATTAAAGTTTAATATTTTGCGGTTATGTGGAGCCGCGTGAGCCGTTGACGTAACGTTGTTTTTTTTGACATTTTCCGACAATTAAGTCCCGAAGCGAAATGGGCATTGTCATATGCATAGGTTCGTTATTGCTTACTATGCAGGCGTGATTCGCTATTATAAATATAAGTAGACAGGTCTGTTATGGTTTACGCTTCCGAAACTGACCGGTCTCACAACGTTTGCCCCCCCCCTCTCCAGCAACCGCGAAATAACGTGAAAATGTTAAGTTATTTCTTATTTTTTAAGAGTGCGGCAGCAACTTTTTCCTCTGCCTTTTTATTCAACAGTTTAATTGTGCGCTGTAAATTAGCTTGATTCAGATATACATTATTCACAATGATCGTGGTTCTGTCCGACTCCAAAACCTGCAAATGTATGACTGTGCGACTTTTTAATGTGATCTGAATTGTACGATTGTCTTCATCAGTTACGACCATACTCGTATTTTTGTCACTCTCTTTCATGAATTTAAGCAACATTTCTACGCTTTGGCGCGATTTGTCAATATCTGGTCCTAAAGCAAATTCGAAGTCGTCGTCATATCTATTTTGGGTATCTACCAATATACCGTAAGTTACTTTGTCTTTAAAAATGCGGCAATACAATCGGTGTTCTGCTTGCTTGGTTGAGGGATTACCGCCAATTGCCCCCAAAACATTATTGGCAGCTCCCGACGATATATTGCCAATTATTATTAAGTCATTAGTAAATGTTTCTTGTACTTGTATTTGCGCATTTACGCTGACTGCCGTACAGAATATGGCGGCAATTACCATTGATAACACTCTTATTTTCATGATATAGATAATTATGAATATTCATTTATAATTGCGAGACAATGAACACCGCCACGATAATTAGAATCACGACGCAACTTACTATAATTATTTTGTCACCGTTTGAGTTGTCGGGTTCTTCTCTCTTTATTTCATTATAGGTTATTTCACTGTTGGAAGAAATAAGCTGGTCGGAGGCGATCGGGTTGGTGTCGACTGCTTGTCCGACATCCGTTGTTTTGTAGTCGGCCGACGCTCCCGGCTGCATTGTCTGACGTTCCGTCAAGATTCTACGTATTACCGATATATCATTCGTTGCACCCCATATTTTGAAGAATAGAATGATAAAGAGGATTGACCAAAATATAATCAAAAGATTCAAAAGTATGTTATCCTGCATGATATGTAATATTAAAGAATTTGTAATTGGGACGAGCACGCCCTGCGGCTACCATCCTGCACGGCACTGCGCGAGTCGCAGCCGGAGGACCGGTAATAAAAAGGCAGAATCATCATGCGATGACTCTGCCCGCCTGTTTGCACGTCGCGTTCTGTCCGCGATCGTTGAATCATCCGTCGCTGCGGGGCCGGCCTGCAGCGCGTGTAGGTCAGTTGATCGACTTCTTGTCGGGCGCCTGTTCGGGTGCTTCGGCCTCCATCTCGGTCTGCGTGTTCACCATGTCCACAGCGTCCGAAGCCGCCGTGCAGTCACCTATGGCCACGGGCATGTTCCACGAGATCTGCAATTTGGTCACCCCGTACAGCATGGCCGAATATTCGGGCGTGCCGTCGTTCTCGGCCAGCACCACCACGGCATCGACGTCGGTATACTCGGCAAAGAACTGCGTGGCGACCGTCACGCCGAACACCTTGGGCGTATGGCGCACGAGGATGTCCTTGTCCATGCATCCCAGCGCCTTCAGACTCTCGACCGCCGCCGTCAGATTGCGATGGGCGAAACTCAACTGTTCGTCCACGATGACTATTCCTATTTTCATCCGTTCCACCCGAAAGTAGTTATCCAGCCGTATCAGTCGACGTATTTCGCAGCCTCACGCGCATCGTAAGATGCGGGATACTTGGTCAGTATCGTGTTGAAGCACTCCTTGGCCTTGGCCTCGTTGCCTGCGGCGTTGAATGCCAGAGCGGCCTTGCGCAGATACATGGGGGCCGTGAAATCGTTGTCGCTCATCTTGGCCGCCTTCTCGAACAGCGTGGCCGCCTTGGCGTATTCGCCGTTCTCCACCGCGATGTCGCCCTTGATACCAGCGGCCATGGCGTTCACCATGGCGCCCGGCACGCCCTTCACGTTCGAGTATTTGCCGATGTACTTCTCGGCCTTAGGCATGTCGCCCAGACGCATCGCGCATGCGGCGGCATACAGATTGGCCAGATTGCCGGCCGGAGTGTTGCCGTACTTGTCGGCCACCTCGGCGAATCCGGGAGCGTTCTGGTCGCCGTTCAGGGCCAGATCGTAGTCGGCGTTCTGCCCCTCGAAGCGGTACTGCGCCTCGAAGAGCATCTCCTGCGCCTTGTTCATGCGCGGCTCCACCACCAGCTTCTTGTATCCGAATACCGCGGCGGCGAGAATGAAGATCGCCACCAGAGCGATCACCATCGTTTTGCTGTTCTTCTCGAAAAAGTTCTCGGTCTGCTCCTGAGCCGTTTCGAGTATCTCCTCCTGCTTGGGAGTTGCTACCTCTTTTGACATAATTTATAGTTTTTTCAATTAAAAATCGTCCGATGCGGCAGTGCGCGCGCCTCTTTTCGTCCGCCTTCACCCGTGCCTCGTCCGCGCTTGGACGCGCCGGCGGGGGAGCCGGACAGGTTTGCGGCTGCCTTATTCAAAATGCAAAAATATAATAAAAAAAACAAAAACCGCAGAAAGTGGCATCGAAAAATGACAATCGGCGGGATAAAAGTGGGCCGAATCGCCGAAAAATAGTAACTTTGACGTGCAAACCGCACCGTTATGTATCTGAAAAAACTGTCGCTCATAAACTTCAAGAATATCGCTCAGGCGGAAATATCTCTGTCCGAGGGAATAAATTGTTTCGTGGGCGACAACGGCGCCGGCAAGACCAATGTGCTCGACGCGGTGTACTATCTGTCGATGTCGAAGTCGGCGTTCACCATGACCGACGGGCAGAGCATACACCACGGCGAGGAGTTCTTCGTGGCCGAAGGGGCCTATCTCGACGACGGGGGCCGCACCGAGCAGGTCAACTGCTCCTACTCGCGCAAGGGCGGCAAGGTGCTCAAACGCAACGGCAAGGAGTACGACCGCATAGCCGACCACGTGGGCCGCTTCCCGGTGGTGATAGTCTCGCCGCAGGACAGCGAGCTTGTAACCGATGCCGCCGACGAACGCCGCCGCTATCTGAACGGATTCATATCGCAGCTCGACCGCACCTATCTGACCGCTATGATGCGCTACAATGCGGTGCTGGCCGAACGCAACCGTTTTCTGAAGAGTTCGTCGGACGAGGCCATGCTGTCGATATACGACATGCAGCTGTCGGAGCACGGAACACGCATCTACGAACGCCGTCGCGAGATAGTGGACCGCATGCGTCCGCTCGTCGAGGAGTACTACCGCACGCTGTCCGACGACCGCGAGCAGGTGGAGATAGCATACCGGTCCGAACTGACCGCGGCTCCGCTGTCCGAGGTGTTGCAACGTGCGCGCGAACGCGACATAATGAACCGTTTCACCACGTCGGGTATCCACCGCGACGACATCGTTTTCCGCATAGGCGGCTATCCGCTGCGCAAATACGGGTCGCAGGGCCAGCAGAAGTCGTTCCTCGTGGCGCTTAAGCTGGCGCAGTACCGTCTGCTGGCCGAGGCTACGGGCGAGCGCCCCATACTGCTGCTGGACGATCTGTTCGACAAGCTGGACATGGGGCGGGTTGAGAAACTGCTCGGTCTGGTGGCCGGCGAGGGGTTCGGCCAGATATGTATAACCGACTGCAACAAGGTGCGCCTTGAAACCACGCTCGGCCGTGCCGGCGAGCGGTATCTGCTGTTTACTGTCGAGGGAGGCGACGTGATCGGGTGAAAAGGACGAAAACGATGCTGGTGGGCGATCTGCTTGACGAGTTTTTCTCGCGCCCCTACATAGCGGCCAAAGTCGCCGAGGGCCGTCTGCCCGACACTTGGCGGTCGATCGTGGGCGACCGCGTGGCCGACATGACCACCGTATTGCGGCTGGAGAACCATGTGCTCTACGTCCACATATCGTCGAGCGTCGTGCGCCACGAACTGTTCTACCGCCGCGAGGCGCTGGCGGCCGAGATCAACCGCGTGTCGAAAGTGCGGCTGGTGAATGTCGTCATCATCAAGTAGAACGCATCTGCCGTCGCGGTCCCTGCATGCGGTCACCGCGTCGCCGCGGTCCGTTCGGCCCGGCAGCCGTAGCCGCGGCTCGTGACAGCCGGCCCCTTTATATTAAAACAATCCCAGATTCTTCAGGAATATGTAGATTATCAGCAGCGGCGTGATGTACCGCAGCGTGAAGCGCAGCAGCGGAAAGGCACGGCCGCGGAGCGACCCTCCGTTGGTAAGCTCGCCGCGCAGCAGCGAGGGTTTCATGTACCATGCCGCGAATATGCAGGTGAACAGTCCGCCCAGCGGCATGAGTATGTTGGCCGATGCGTAGTCGAATATGTCGAAGAACGACACGCCTTCCAGCTTCACCCCCCCCCAGTCTATGTCGAACGAGAATGCGAGCGTCAGCGCGCACAGGGCCACCGATACGCCCGATGTTATGCGGGTGGCGTTGCGCCGCGATATTTTGTGCTCTTCGAGCAGGTAGGCCGTTATCACCTCATGGAACGATATGGTCGATGTGAGCGACGCCAGCGTGAGCAGTATGAAGAACACTGTCGACCATAGCGCGGCGAACGGCATGTCGCGGAATATGCCGGGCAGTGTGACGAAGATCAGCGCCGCACCTTCCGACGGTTGCAGACCGGCGCTGAACACCGCGGGGAAGATCACCAGACCGGCGAGCACGGCCACCAGCAGCGTGAGCAGCGCCACGCTGAACGCCGTGCCGGTTAGGTTGTTGTCCTTCTTGAAGTAGGATGCGTAGGTCACCATGCAGCCCATGCCCACCGAGAGCGAGAAGAATGCCTGCCCCACGGCGGTGAATATCGTGCCGGCCGAGAATGCCTCCCTGAAGTCGGGGTCGAGGAAGAAGTGGTAGCCCTCGGCGGCTCCGGGCATGAACGCCACGCGCACGGCCATGATTATGAGTATCACGAACAGCGCCGGCATCATCACCTTGGCCGCGCGTTCGATGCCTTTCTCCACGCCGCGGACGATTATGAGGTGAGTCAGCAGGATGAATATCACCGTATATACGGCCTGTCGCGGCGATGCCTGAAACGAGGCGAACTGTTCGGTGAACGGGGCCTGCGAGGTGTACAGCGATCCGAATGCGGAGCTTATCATGTATTCGAGCGACCATCCGGCCACGATGTAGTAGTAACCCGAGATGCACAGCGCGGCCAGCACGCCGTTGTATCCGAGCCACCGCCACGGCCGCGAAAGCGAGCGGTAACCGCCCACGGCGTTCATGCGCGTGTGGCGTCCGACCGAGAATTCGGCCAGCATGATGGGTATTCCGACTACGAATACGCAAAGCAGATATACCAGAAGAAAGGCTGCGCCGCCGTGTTCGCCGGCCATGTAGGGGAAGCGCCAGATGCTGCCCAGACCTATGGCGCTGCCTGCCGCAACGAGTATCGCGCTGATTTTGCCTCCGAACGAGGCTCTCGGTTGTTCGCTCATGAATTTAGCGGGGATTAATCGGTGTGTAATATGCGGACAAATATACGTAAAAATAACATACGGCGTTCGCAATCATGCGGTTTTGTGTCCATAACGGGCGATTGCCGCATGTGCGGACGCATTTTTATGCATGTTTCCGCATTGCGGCCGGCGTTCATGTCCGGCCGGCGCGTGCCGCGCGGCGGCATCTCCGGTGTATGCGGACAAGCCGCCCGGCGGTCCGGACGGCTTGTCATGATGTGCGCGTTCGCGACTGCGCGCGAGGTTGCGGTATTGCCGCGTCTATCCTTTGAGCGTGACGCTCACCCGGCCCACCTTGCCGCCGAGCGGCGGCGCCAGCTTGGCCACGGTGCATTCCGTCTCGACGATCTGCGGGAACCGTTCGCGCACGGCGCGTATTATGTTCTGCGCCACGCGTTCGATCGTGCGCTGTTTCACGGCCATCTGTTCGCGCACTATTTCATACACGGTGAGGTAGTTCACCGCCAGCTCCACGGCGTCGCGGTCGGCCACCTCGCCCAGCTCGGCCGTGACGGCCAGCTGCACGTTGAAGCGGTTGCCCACCTCGCGTTCCAGATCGTAGCATCCGTGGTAGGCCCGGAACTCCATGTCCTGCAGGCGTATGGTGTACAGCATGTCAGGCTACCGTTACCAGATAATAGTTCTTCTTGCCCTTCTGCACGATCAGATACTTGCCGGCGATGAGGTCGTCCTCCGTCACCGTGCGTGCGGGATCCGTCACCTTCTCCTTGTTGAGCGATACGCCTCCGGCCTGAACCATCTTGCGGCATTCGCCCTTCGAGGGGAATATCTTGGTGCGCTCGGCTGCGAAGTCGACGAACGCCGCACCCAGATCGTCCCTGCCGACGGAGAACTGCGGCACGCCCTCGAACACCTGAAGCAGGGTCTGTTCGTCGAGCTTGCGGAGAGCCTCCGACGTTGAGCCGCCGAACAGTATCGACGACGCCTCCACGGCCTTGTCGTACTCCTCCTTCGAGTGTATCATGACGGTGATCTCCTGCGCCAGACGCTTCTGCAGCACGCGCAGGTGCGGTGCGGCGTCGTGCTCGGCGATGAGCGACTCGATGGTCTGGCGGTCGAGCAGCGTGAATATCTTTATGTAACGTTTGGCGTCCTCGTCGCTCACGTTAAGCCAGAACTGGTAGAACTTGTAGGGCGAGGTGTAGCGGGCGTCGAGCCATACGTTGCCGCTCTCGGTCTTGCCGAACTTGGTGCCGTCGGCTTTGGTGATGAGCGGACAGGTAATGGCGTAGGCCTCGCCGCCCAACTTGCGGCGTATCAACTCCGTACCGGTGGTGATGTTGCCCCACTGGTCGGCACCGCCGAGCTGGATTTTGCAATCCATCGTCTCGTAGAGGTGCAGGAAGTCGTAGCCCTGCACGAGCTGGTAGGTGAACTCGGTGAACGACATGCCGTCGCCCTCGCCGTTGAAGCGCTTCTTCACCGAATCTTTGGCCATCATGTAGTTGACGGTTATCATCTTGCCTATCTCGCGCGCGAAATCGAGGAAGGTGATCTCCTTCATCCAGTCGTAGTTGTTCACCAGCAGGGCGGCGTTTTCGGCGTCGGAATCGAAGTCGAGCAGTTTGGCCAGCTGAGCCTTTATCGCCTCCTGATTGTGGCGCAGCGTGCTCTCGTCGAGCAGGTTGCGTTCCTGCGACTTGCCGCTGGGGTCGCCTATCATGCCCGTCGCGCCGCCTATGAGGGCCACGGGACGGTGGCCGCACATCTGGAAGTGCTTGAGTATCATCACACCCACCAGATGGCCTATGTGCAGCGAGTCGGCCGTGGGGTCGATTCCGAGGTAGGCGGTTGTCATCTCCTTTTCGAGCTGCTCCTTTGCGCCGGGCATTATGGTGTGTATCATGCCGCGCCATTCCAGCTCCTCTACGAAGTTCTTGTTTGCCATTGTTTCTTCTCTCTTTATTATTGTTTTCTTTTTTTTACAATCCGTTCCGCACCGTCTATTCGTATTCCATGTCCAGCGCCTTTTTCAGTTCGAGTATCAGGGCATTCTTTTCGGTCATGAACTTTATGCGGTCCTCTAATTTTATGGGCCGGGCTGCCTTTATCTGCTCGTTCACGTCGATCTGCAGGTCGAGCGATCCGGTGATGCCGGCCGTGCGGGCGATTATCGTCAGCACCTCGGTTTTCGACCGCATTATCTCCTCGTACAGTGTCTGCGACGGCACTTCGGCGCGGATCACGTGTCCCTCGGCTCGCATATTCTCGAACGCCACGATGAAACGCGGACGCTCCTCCAGTATGCGGCGGACGATCTGCTGGCGGTGAGCCTCTATCTTCTGCTGGCTTTCGGGGTCTGTCTCCACGGCCTCCGCCGTCTTGGGCTTGTCGTCCTGCGTCTGTCGGGGCTGTTCGCCGGCCGAACTCATCAGCGATGCTATCGACAATCCCGACAGCGCCGAGCGCCGGTGTTGCGGTGCGGGTGCCGCCTGCCTTTCGGGTGCCGTTCTCTGCGGCTCGGCTGCGGTCTGTACGGCCGGTGCCGCCTGCTGACGCGTGCTGTTCGTTGCGGGATTCTGCACAGTGACCGTTGCGGCGGGACGTGCCTCTGCCGCCGCCTGCGCCGCAACGGCGGGCTGAACGGTCGCAGTGCCGCTTTGCGGTGCTGTGCGCGCCGGCTGTGCGCCTGCGGCTGGAGTTATTCGGTCGGGAAGATCGGGCAGGGGATAGTTTCCGTCTATCTGGTCGCCGTTATTTTTTTTTTTGCCGAGACCTGCAATTTTCATAAGTCCCAGTTCGACGAGCAGCCGTTGGTTCGACGACTGTTTTATTCTGCCGTCGGCGTCGGTCAGCAGCGAGATCGCGCCGAAAAGGAAATCCGTTTCGCATCGTTCCGCCTGTGAACGGTATCGTTCGAGCAGGGTGCCCGTAAGTTCGATGAGCGATATGGCCGGACCTTTGGCCAGCAGCAGGTCGCGCATGTGCTGGTTGAGACCCGCCATGAACGTCTGTCCCGAGAACCCTTTCGACAGCACCTCGTCGAAACGCACGAGCGCCGAGGTGTAGTCGCCCGCCAGCAGCAGGTCGGTCATCGAGAAGTAGGTGTCGTAATCGAGCACGTTGAGTGTCTGCGCCACCTCCTTGTAACGCAGTTGCGAGTCGCAGAACGACACCGCCTTGTCGAACATCGACAGTGCGTCGCGCATGCCTCCGTCGGCTTTCTGCGCGATGAGGTTCAGCGACTCCTCGTCGTAGGTCACGCCCTCGCTGTCGGCTATGTGTCGGAGGTAACCCACCGAATCCTCCACCTTTATGCGGTTGAAGTCGTAGATCTGACAGCGCGACAGGATGGTGGGTATGATCTTGTGCTTCTCGGTGGTGGCAAGGATAAAGACGGCATAGGCCGGCGGCTCCTCGA
>CAZFIN010000038.1:0-19458 GCA_964519525.1 uncultured Alistipes sp.
CCCGGGTACCGAGCAGGAGCTGTTCTCGATGCAGGAACTGATCGACGCTTTCTCGCTGGAGCGTGTGTCGAAGT
This sequence comes from uncultured Alistipes sp., assembly GCA_964519525.1. Classification (GTDB taxonomy): domain Bacteria; phylum Bacteroidota; class Bacteroidia; order Bacteroidales; family Rikenellaceae; genus Alistipes. The sequence goes on from CAZFIN010000038.1 coordinate 75, forward strand.
CAGGCGCGCGCTTTCAGCCCGACAAGGCCAAATGGTTCAACGCCCAGTACATGCACCGCAAGAGCGATGCCGAGCTGGCCGAACTGTTCCAGCCCGTTTTGCGTGAGCACGGTGTCGAGGTGTCGGACGAACTGGCGGGCCGCGCCGCAGGCATCATGAAGGAGCGCGCGTCGTTCATCACCGATCTGTGGGATCTGACCTCTTATTTCTTCGTGGCGCCGGCCGAATATGAGGCCAAGCAGACGAAGAAGTATTGGAAGGGCGAGAATCCGGCCCGTCTGGCCGAGGTGCGCGAGGTGCTGGCCTCGATCGACGACTTCTCGCTGGAGAATACCGAGAGGATGGTGAACGCATGGATAGCCGAAAAGGGCTACGGCATGGGCCAGATCATGAACACGCTGCGTCTGGCGCTTGTGGGTGCCGGCAAGGGCCCGGGCATGTACGACGTCACGTCGTTCCTCGGCAAGGAGGAGACGCTGCGCCGCATAGATTACATTCTGACCAATCTAAAACCTGTTGAATAATGGAGATATTACAGCACATCTGGGGTACTACCCCCGAGGGCGAGGCCGTCGTGCTCTACACGATACGCAACGCCAACGGTTGCGAGGTGCAACTGTGCAACATAGGAGCTTCGATCGTGTCGGTGAAGTGTCCCGACCGCGACGGCCGGATCGACGATGTGGTTCTGGGTTACAGGGACTGCATGAGCTATTTCGGCGACGGAGCGGCGAGCGGCAAGAGCGTGGGCCGCGTGGCCAACCGCATCGCGCGCGGACGTATGACGGTGGAGGGCGTTGAGTACGATCTTGAGATCAACAACGGACCGAACCATCTGCACGGCGGATCGAAAGGCTTCGCCAACCGGCTGTGGGATGCACGTGTGGAGACCAACCGCGTTGTGTTCTCGCTCACGTCGCCCGACGGCGAGCAGAACTATCCGGGCGAGCTCTATGTCGAGGCGGGGTATTATTTCGGCGATGACAACGAACTGGAGATAACCTACATGGCCCGCACCGACAAGACCACCGTGGTGAATCTCACCAACCACGTATATTGGAATCTGGCGGGCGAGGGCAGCGGACAGAGTATTCTCGACCACGAACTGCGACTGAACTGTTCGCGTGTGCTGGAGATGGATCCGACGCAGATCCCCACGGGGAATTATCTGGATGTGAAGGGTACGCCGCAGGATTTCACCTCGTGGCGCCGTTTCGGCGACGATATTCTGTCGGAGTTCAACCACATGAAGGATTTCAAGGGCTACGACCACTTCTTCGTGCTCGACGACTGGAAGCCGAATATCCTCAGCCCGGTAGGCGAGCTTCGCTGCGAGGCTACGGGACGTCGTGTCGAGGTGCTGTCGTCGCAGGCGGGCGCCATGGTGTATACGGGCAACTGGCTTGCCGGAGGATGTCCCGTTACCAAGTCGGGCGGCCGTTACGATGACTACGCCGGCGTGGCTATCGAGTGCCAGAACTATCCCGATGCGGTCAACCATGCCGATTTTCCGTCGGTGGTGCTTCGTCCCGGGGATACCTATTGTCAGAAGATAGTTTTCCGTCTGGGTACATATTGATGTTCACGCGGCAGTGCCCGGGGGCATTGCTGTTCTCACGGATGCCGGGGCGCATGTGGCGCGGTATTGCCGGTGATGAATATGCGAGATGATTTTTTCGGGGCGGTGATGCGTATGTGCGCCGCCCCTTCTTATAAAATGGTTTTTAATGGAGACTAAAGATTTCGAATTTCTGAACGGATTCGCCGGGAAACTATCCGAGGCTCTCGTGGCGCAATGTACGGCCGAAGGCATGCTGGACGGTAAGATGCTGCTCGTCGAGGAACTTAACGACAAGTGGCGCTCGTCGGCACCCGAATACATGGCGGCCGCGGTGCCGCAGATTGCCGAGTATCCGTCGGCGGCGATAGCGTGGGCATGCTACGTGGGTATGGGTGCCGCCGTGTTGTGGGACAAGTCGTGGGGCGAGTACAAGGATACCGACGACTGGTATTCGCTTATGGCTGCGCCGCGCGGTTTCGACTGTCTGGACGAATATGTCACCGAGTGTCTGGTCGGTTACCGGCTCGACAGCGCCGAGGCCGCCAAGCTGGAGTCGGTTATACGCAGTTGCGCCCACACGGCACAGACCATGATCCGCAAGGAGGGCGTCGAGCCTCAGAGCCGTATGGCGTTCCATGTCTTCGCACGTGCGGTGAAGGTGTTCTTCGAACTGGGCGTGTCGCTGGAACTGCGGCATCGAGGATATAAATATGTGAAAGTGACGCTTGACGGCCAGATGCCCGTTTCGTAGCACGTCATGCGCCTGTCTGTGTGCCCGCATCCCGCGGGTGTGCATGTTTTTATTACGGCCGCGCGCCGCAACACACGGGACATCCGGCATTCGTGCCATTACCTTAATATAAAATACCGCCTGCATCTGTCCGATGCGGGCGGTATTCGTTTTCCGGCGTTCCGGTTCAGCCGGCCGATGCTATTCGTTCGATTCGGCGGCGGGAGCCTCGGTCTCCGCAGGCTGCTCTATGCCTTCGGCTGTGGCGCGCTCCTCCATACGCTTGATTCGGGCGTCGAGATCGGGGTGAGTCGAGAACAGCTGGTTGATCTTGCTGGTCTTCTGCGCGCCGGCCTCCTCCTGCATCTGCTTGAGCTTGCGGAACGAGAGAGCCATGGCCCATGGGTTCTTGCCGGCTTTCTTGAGGAATTCGTAACCGTAGTCGTCGGCGTCGCGTTCCTGCTTCTGCGAGTAGGTTGCGTTTACGAGGGCTTCGCCCAGATCGCCAAGCTGCGAATCGGTGAGTTTGGCCGCCGTGCCGCCGTTCGATGCTATTCCGTCCTTAAGCGCCGAGGTCAGCAGGGCGGTACGGAATCCCTTCTTCGAGTCGCGGTGTGCGATGTGTCCCACCTCGTGGCCGATCACACCCAGCAGCTGTTCGTCGGTCATTATGTCCATTAGTGACGAGAATACGCGTATGCTGCCGTCGGCGCATGCGAACGCATTTACGTCGATCACGTAATAGACCTTGAAATTCAGTTTGATGCCGTCGGCGTCGGTCAGGCCCTCGGTCAGCTTCTTCAGACGGATCGTGTAGGGGCTGTCGTCGGCGCACACCTGATTGTGCTCGTCCATCCAGTCGATGTATTCCTTCACGTACCGGGCCATCTGTTCGTCGCTCAACGTTGCGGCCTGCGTCACTTTTGCGGCTCCGCTCACGGCTTTCTTCAGATTGAACTGCGCCATGGCGGGCATCGAAACCGTCATACATGCGAGTATGACAGCGAGATTCAAGCAGATTCTTTTCATAATAAATCCATGTTAACAGTAAAGTGCGGCAAATTTACTTAAAAATCGCCGACGGCGAACTTATAGCCGCATGTTTTTTGACGGAACGCATTATTTGTCTACTTTTGCCGCACGATGGATACTTTCAAGAATATATTGCGCTGTGCGGCCGGTGCCGGCTGCATCCTGCTTTACGTGTGGGGATATGTGATCTACGAGCATACGCTGGTCGACTGGTGGCTGCCGGCGACGGGCGCTGTCGTCGCGGTTCTGTTCATGCTCCGGCCTTTGGCCGAATTGTGGCCTGCGGTCACCGGTTCCGCGGACCGCACGGTCAATCTCGTGTGCCATGTGTTCGCTGTCGGGGCCATGGGCTGGTTCGCGTTTCTCGGCGGCAACGGACTCGGTGCCGACATCGGAAATGATTACGACGAAACGGTGACCGTTACGGAGAAGATAACCGCCACACGCAACCGCTATCATCGTTCGGGCCGACGCATGGTGCGCTACGATACCTATAAGGTCTACTATCTGCATCTGGAGTTCGGCGACGGCCGTACCAAAAGGGTTCCCGTGTCGTTGCCGCGGTATAACAAAGCGCGCGAGGGCGGGCTTATGACTCTGCCTATGAGCAGCGGCCGGTTCGGTTTCCCGGTCGTAAGGTAGACGGCGCGCGACGTGATAACGCAACGCAGCGCATGACACGGATGGTCATGCGCTGCGCTGCTTGTATGCGGTTCCGGATCACGCGGCCGGCTATCGGTCCTTTATGCCGGTAAGCTCCATTACGACGGTCATCGCGCCGTTCATCATGTCGGTTTTCTGTTTTACCACGCCGATGCCTTCGGCGATCCATGTTTCGGAACGTGTCACGATCCGCTGGCCCATGAGCGATGTTACCGTAGTCTCCTCGAACCGGAGGCATTCGAATTTGCCTGCGGGTACCTCCACCTTTTCCATGTCCGCTATTTTGCGGTCTTTCACCTCGGCGTCCACCGCTACGGCGTTGCCCTGTATCTTTATCGACATCTGGACCTTTATGTCTTTGAACGTCTGGCCCGGTTTCGGTTCGCGCGGATATGTCATGCTGCCCGAGTTTTCGTTGACCGATATTTCGCCCAGCGCCGACAGCGCCGATAGCAGCGATTCGCTGAAATCCACCGTCCAGTCGTCGCCCGACAGACGGTAGGTGGTGGCCACCGACTGCATGGGTTTGGCATCGCCCGCGTTCTGAAATACGTCGGATACCACCACGCGTTTGCCGGCATCGCCTTCCGCCACGTATATCGACGAATAGAGATTCTGTCCGCCCATTACGGTAGTGGCGGTGGTGCGGTAGCTGTTGGTTTTGCCGGCCGCGGGGAAGAACCAGTTTGCCTGAGCCGATACCGCGCAGGCGAGCATGCTCGCCAAGGCGGTGAGGATAATCTTTTTCATAATATTCGGTTTCGTTTCTAACATCGTGTCGGTTCTACTCCTCCGCCATGCGGTATATCTGTACTCCGGCCAGCAGGAATGCTCCCACGCCGTACACCTCGGTCATGTCGCGCGTCACCTTGCGCGGATCGGCGCCTATGGGCTGCACGTAACCCAGCTTGCCGTCGGCCTCCACGGCCTTGAGCATGGCCTGCCAGCCCTTGATTACGGCGGGCAGATATGTTGCCCGGTCGAGCAGTCCGGCGTTTATGCCGTAGGCGAGCGCGTAGGTTATGAATCCCGTGGCGCTGGTCTCGGGCGACGGATACGAACCGGGATCGAGCAGGCTGGCGTGCCAGCATCCGTCCTCGCACTGCAACTCTATGAGGCGGCTGCTCATGTCGGCGAACAGCGTCTGGTAGAACTTGCGGTTCTTGTAGTTCTCGGGCAGAATCTGCAACAGTTCGGCCAGTCCCGCCATCACCCATCCGTTGCCGCGGCCCCAGAACACCTTGCGTCCGTTGGCCTCGCGCTGGTCGAAATACCGCCAGTCGCGGTAGAACAGCCGTTCATCCTTGTCATAGAGATAATCGTATGTGGCGCGGAACTCCTTTTCCATGAATTCGGCGTATCGCTTGTCGCCCGTCATTGCGTACATGCGTGCGAATACGGGCGGGGCCATGAACAGCGCGTCGCACCACGACCAGCGGTCGAGCGTGGCCTCGCGGCCGTAGTCGAGATCGAGGGTCTCGGCCGACGGATGGCTGACTATCCATTCGAGCCGCGACTGCACGGGCCACAGCATGCGTTCGTTGCCGTACTTGGCGTAGAGGTCGAGGTTGAGCTGTCCCACCGCTATGTCGTCGGCGTGATACATGCGGTGTCCCATCTGATAGTGGTTGCGGCGTGCTGTGTTGCGCAGCCACTGCCAGTAGGCGTCGTATTCGTCGGCCTGTTCGCTCAGTTCGGCCCAGTCGGCCATGCCCACGTACAGTGCGGCGTTGGTCCAGTCCAGAGGGTCGTGCTGCGACGGGTGGTTTATCTGCCAGTCGGCCACGCGGCGCATGACGTTGCGGGTCTGCGTGCGGGTGAAGGGCAGGTCGTTCTGTGCATTTGCCGCGGCGACGGCCAGTAGCGTGAGCGCGGCGATCAGTTTCAGTCGTTTCATAGTAGTATAGGTATGTTTATGTTAATGTTAATGCCTCGCGGTATTTGCCGTTGTTGTCGTTGCCGTCCTCGACGGTTAGCCTTATGACGAACGGCTGGCCGGGATCGGTGTCGGGCATCGACACGTTGTATTCGTTGCGCGCGGTCTCGCGCACGGTCACGCGTGCGCCGTCGAGCGTTGCGGCCTGCGTGATCTTCACTCCTGCCGGCGTCTTTACACCGAGCAGACCCGAGTAGGGACGGTTGAACACCACCATGTAGACGTCGCCCCCGCGGCGCGTGTAGTAGCCCCAGTCCTGTTTCTGCCAGCCGGCGTAGCCGCATCCGTAGACGGCCTCGCCGTTGCGGGCCATCCATTCGCCTACGCGTTCGGCCATCATCTTCTCCTCCTCGCGGAAATCGCCGTCGCCCTGCGGACCGAAGTTGACGACCATGTTGCCTCCCATGGATACGGCATGCACGATGCGGTCGATCACCTCGACGGGCGTCTTCACGTAACTGAGCGACCAGTCCTTGTGGTAACCCCACTGGTTCTCGGGCAGGGTCATGCATGCCTCCCAGTCCCATTGCGTGACCTTCAGATCCTTGACCGGATCGGGCAGGCGGCGTTCGTACCCCGATTCGTAGTCGCCCATCAGCTCGCCGTTGCTGTCGAAATGACGGCTGCCGCGCTCGTCGGCTCGCAGACGGCTGTTGACCGTCACTCCGGGCAGGGCGCGTTTGAGCATTGCTTCGATCTCGGCAGTCCATTTGCCGTTGCCCTTCACGCTGGCGTCCCATGTGCCGTCGAACCAGAAATCCTTTACGGTAGGGTAGCGTGCGGCCAGCTCCTTGAGCTGGTTCTCGGTGAAGGTCATGAAGCGCCGGAAAGCCACGCTGTCCTCCTCGTTTTTGAGCGAGTAGCGCCAGTCGGGATGGCTCCAGTCGAGCACCGAGAAGTAGAAGTGCACGTCGATGCCCTCGGCGTCGAACGCCTCGACCATCTCGCCCAGCAGGTCGCGGCCGTCGGGGGTGTTGGCCACCGTATACTCCGTGTATTCGCTGGGCCACAGACAGAATCCTTCGTGGTGCTTGGTCGTGATCTTCACGTAACGCACGCCCATGCGTTTGAACATCGAAGCCCATGCGCGGGCATCGAATCTGTCGGGATTCCATCGTTTCATCAGCTGCATCCACTCGTCGGTCGGTACGCCGGCCCAGTTCTTGAGCCATTCGGCTGCTCCGCCGTATACCTTTCCGTCCCATTCGCCGCCCGGTATGGCGTAAAGCCCCCAGTGGATGAAGGCGCCGAGCCGGTTGTCGCGGAAGCGGCGCATGGCTTCGTCCTGACGTTTGCCGTGGTTGGTGGCGCCGTACTTCAGTTCGAACCGGCGGTTACCCTCCGTCTGCGGCGGCGTCTGCGCCGCTGCGGGTGCTGCGGCCAGACCGCATATGACGCATGCGGCGCAGATAAGTGTGTTTTTCAAATTCATAGTTCGAGTCGGTTTTTTTGTGGTTTGTACGATACAAATATAATGATTATGGCGTCTATATGCAACTTTGCGCCGTGCCGGTTTTTCGTACGTGTTCCGGCTGGCGCATGCCGTCATGTGCATTTTTATGCGCATAAATATGTGGGCCTTTGCAAAAAAATCACATTGTCAAGTATCAAAAAAACATATCGAATGTTCTCATTACTAAATATAAATTTACGCAAGATACACATACGTTCGTTCCGTAAAAGAGAAACATCATATTGCACAATCCGTTTTTTATACCTATCTTTACAGGACATTAATTTCCTAAACTTCAGACTGATTTATGGACAGAAAGGAATTTTTGAAAGTATTCGCTGCATCGGCGGCTTTCTCTATGATTCGACCCTTGGATATGATGGCCGGAGAAAAAATCGCAAGACCGTTGCGCATCGGATTCATTGGTACCGGCAGCCGCGGAACCAGCGTCATCACCGCAATGAGCCACAACAACAATATCGAAATATATGCGCTGGCGGACCTGTTCCGCGACCGTATAGACAAAGTTCTGCCGCAGCTCAACAATCTGAACAAGGCAAAAGGCCTGTCGGAAATCAGCGAAGACAACATATATGTCGGCGGCGACGCATACAAGAAACTCCTGCACAATAAACAGGTGGACGCCGTGATTATATCCACTCCGGCATATGCACACCCGATGATTTTCGAGGCTGCTGTCAAGGCCCATAAACACGTCTATTGCGAAAAACCGTCCGCACCCGACGTATGGGGAACCCTCCGCATGATGAAGGCAGCCCGCGGCGTCAAAGACCTCTCGCTCGTGCTCGGCTTCCAGGTGAGATACGCCTCGGCCTACGACGAGATGATTCGCCGAATCCACAACGGCGACATTGGCGAAGTCGTAACCGCCCAGCTCTACTATAACAGCAGCGGTGGTGCCGGGAAACAACCCGAAATTGAAAACGACGAATTCCGCATACGGCACCACTTCCAGTATCTGGACCTGTCGGGCGGAATACTCAACGACCAGGGAATACACATACTCGACATCTGCAACTGCGTACTCAAATCCACGCCGCTCTATGCCGTGGGCATCGGAAACGACAAAGGCAAACGTTACGAGTTCGGCGACACACTCACCAATTACCACGTGGTGTACGGATACCCGAACGACGTGAACGTCTCCATCCAGTCGCTCCAAATAGGCAACAAGTTCGGCGACGTCTGCGCCCGCTTCTTCGGCACCAAGGGCATGGCCGAGGCACACTACACGGGCGGCGTGTTCATCACGGGCGAGAACAGCTGGGATTCGGGTGCCGCAGACGCCCTGTCGGATGCCGACGCCAACAAAGGCCGCTCGTTCGTCGACGGCATTATAAACAAACAGTATATCAACCAGATAGAGGATGCTTGTAACTCGACCCTCACCGCAATGTTAGGCCGCGAAGCCGTGCTTAAAGACTGCAAGCTGACATGGGACGAGATGTTGAAGGAGAACCAGCGTTACGGCAACCAACCAGACCTGAAACAATTTAAATAAACACATGCAGCCATGAAAAAAATCAAATTGTTGTTCCTTACAATCGCCTGTTTTGCAATCATTTCGGCCGTTCAGGCGCAAGATGTCACTGTCGGCCTGCTCAGCGGCGGCATGGGTAATCCGGATGCTGCGCTCAAAAAGCTGCACGACGCAGGTTTCAAGGCCTGCCAGATAGGATTCAACGCCTCGTGGGACCAGGCATTCGCCGACAACCTCAAAGAACTGATGCAGAAATACGACGTCAAGGTCAGCGCCATGATTTACTGTACCCCCGACGGACGCTGGAACTTTCTCGAAGGCCCGCAGACTATCGGCCTCGTGCCGCCGATTAACCGTCTCAAGTACCTTGACACCTACAAGAAAGCGGTCGATTTCTGCGCTATGGCCGATATTCCGGCCCTCCACTCCCACTTCGGATTCATCCCCGAGGAGCCGACCAGCGAACTCTACACCGGATTCATCGCAACGATGAAAGAGCTGGCACAGTATGCCAAGGACAAGGGTGTGATGCTCTACTGCGAGACCGGACAGGAGACTCCGACCACTCTCATACGTGCCATCGGCGACATAGGTACCGGAAACATATTCGTCAACTGCGACGTGGCCAACCTTATCCTGTACGGCAAGGCCAACCCCGTGGATGCCGTGCGTCAGTTCGGCCCGCTGCTCAAAGAGCTTCACGCCAAGGACGGCAAATACCCCACAAACCCCTACTACTTGGGTCGTGAGACCAAAATTCCGGAGGGCGATGTTGACTTCCCGGGTGTTGTGAAGGCCCTCAAAGACATAGGCTTCAAAGGTGTGATGACTATCGAATGCGAACTGGGCGGCGACAACAACGACTATGTGCTGGCCACCAAAAAGTATCTCGAAAAACTCATCAAGGATACCTACAAGAAAGAATAGTTTCGCGCCGGGTAAAATTTCAAGGCGGCTATATACAACTTTGTACCGGCCTTGTTTCCCGGGCGGTTTTCGTTGTCGTATGCCGGTATGTGCATTTTTATGCGCATATGATCGGTGACGGATCATATTTTTTTTGCATAACAGTTGCATCAGGCATATTAATTCGCTATATTTGCAACCGTAAACGGAACGGGACCTCGATTCCGGTTGCCGGCGACACGAACAAATGATTAGCTTGAACAACATCCATCATCATCACCATCATATCTTGCGAAAGGTACGGTAGGTCGTGGATTATAGCGATGTGATTCCCATACGAGGCTTACCGGATCAGGTAAGCCTTTTTCGTTGTCGGTCGGGCCGGTGCCGCGTGCGGTGCGGGAACCGCGTTTCCGGATACGTTAACGTGAATACTTTAAAATGTAACCGAATATGCTTAGAATTGCCATTCAAACCAAAGGCCGGCTCAACGAGCAGAGTGTAGCGCTGTTGCGCGAAATAGGCATCGAAGTCGATGAGGCCAAACGTAAATTTCTGTCGAAAGCGTCGAACTTTCCTATCGAAGTGCTCTATCTGCGCGACGACGACATCCCGCAGGTGGTGGCCAACGGCACTGCGCAGCTGGGTATCGTGGGCATGAACGAAGTGGCCGAGCGCGGATTCGACGTCGAGGTGGTCGCCAAACTGGGATTCGGCGGCTGCCGCATCTCGCTGGCCGTGCCCAAGGGTGACGATTATCAGGGTGTGGAGTATTTCCGCGGCAAGCGTATCGCCACCTCGTATCCCGCCATTCTCGGCCGGTTCCTTGCCGGGCACGGCGTTGAGGCCGAGCTTGAGGTGATCACCGGTTCGGTGGAGATAGCTCCTGCGGCCGGGATAGCCGACGCCATATTCGACATCGTGTCGTCGGGCGGAACGCTGGTTTCCAACGGGCTCAAGGAGGTGGAGCGCGTCTTCGAGTCGGAGGCCGTGCTTATCGCCAACCGGGGTCTTTCGGCCGAGGACCGTGCCACGCTCGACGAACTGCTGTTCCGCATCGAGTCCGAGCGCGTGAGCCGCGGCAAGAAATATCTGCTGATGAACATTCCCACTTCGGCTCTCGACGAGGCCGTAAGGATACTGCCTGCCATGCGCAGCCCGACGGTCATGCCTCTTGCCGCCGAGGGGTGGTGCTCGCTCCATTCGGTGGTCGACGCCGCCGATCTGTGGGACAAGGTGCGGCAGCTGAAGGCTATCGGCGCCGAGGGAATACTGGTGCTCGGACTGGACAAGATCATACCTTAACGACTATGGATATTTACGTTAATCCGGCCCGCGGGCAGTGGGCCGATCTGTGTCGGCGTGCCGAACAGGACAACGGCGTGATAGCCGACCGCGTGCGTTCGATCGTGGAGCGTGTCGAACGCGAGGGCGATGCCGCCCTGTTCGATCTGGCCGAACGTATCGACGGTGTGCGGCTCGCGTCGCTGGCGGTGTCGGAGGAGGAGTTCGACGAGGCCGGGCGCAGTGTGAGCGACAGCGTGAAGGCTGCCGTCGAGGTGGCCGTGGCGAATATCGAGGCGTTCCACCGTGCGCAGATGCCGGCCGAGGTGCGTGTCGAGACGATGCCCGGTGTGCTGTGCGTTCAGCGTCCGGTGCCTTTGCGCCGTGTGGGAATCTACATTCCGGGCGGAACGGCTCCGCTCTTTTCCACGGTGCTTATGCTGGCTTTGCCGGCCTCGATTGCGGGCTGTTCCGAGATCGTGATGTGCACTCCGTGCGACCGCGAGGGGCGTGTGGCCGCCGAAGTGCTCTATGCCGCGCGCCGCTGCGGAGTGGGGCGGGTGTTCAAGACCGGAGGCGCGCAGGCCGTTGCGGCCATGGCTTTCGGTACGCAGAGCGTGCCCAAGGTCGACAAGATCTTCGGCCCGGGCAACCGCTATGTCACCCTCGCCAAGCAACTCGTGAGCGGACGCAACACGTCTATCGACATGCCCGCCGGACCGTCTGAAGTGATGGTGCTGGCCGACGGCAGCGCACGCCCCGAGTTCGTGGCGGCCGATCTGCTCTCGCAGGCCGAGCACGGGCGCGACAGTCAGGCCATGGTCGTGTGCGACAGCGAGGAGCTGGCTGCGGCCGTGTCGGCCGAGGTCGACCGTCAGGCCAGCCGGCTCGTGCGTTCGGAGTTCGTGGGCGAGTCGCTTTCGCACAGCCGCGCCATAGTGTTTGCCGACCGTGCCGACATGATCGACTTCGCCAATGCCTATGCCGCCGAGCATCTCATAATCTCGCTTCACGATGCGTGGGGCGCCGCCGACGCTATTACGGCCGCCGGCAGCGTGTTCATCGGAAACTACTCGCCCGAAAGTGCCGGCGATTACGCTTCGGGTACCAATCACACGCTTCCCACGTCGGGTTGGGCGCACTCGTGCAGCGGCGTTAATATCGACAGCTTCATGCGCAAGATGACCATTCAGGAGCTTACGCGCGAGGGACTTGAGGCGCTTGCGCCGACCATCGGGTCCATGGCCGAGGCCGAGGGATTGCAGGCGCATGCCGAGGCGGTGAGAGTAAGAATATCAAAATCAGCAGTGTAATGAAAAAAAATACGATAGATTCGCTTGTGCGCAGGTGCATAGCCTCGCTCACGCCTTATTCCACGGCCCGCGACGAATATCAGGGCGAACTGGGCGTGTTTCTCGATGCGAACGAGAGTCCCTACGAGAACGGCTACAACCGTTATCCCGATCCGCACCAGCGCCGTCTGAAGGAGCGTCTGTCGGCGGTGAAGGGCGTGCCGGCGGAGAACATATTCATAGGCAACGGCAGCGACGAGGCCATCGACCTCATGTTCCGTGTCTTCTGCGAGCCGAGGGTCGACAATGCCGTGGCCATAGCGCCGAGTTACGGCATGTACAAGGTGGCGGCGGCCATAAACGACATCGAGATGCGCGAGGTGCAGCTCGGCGAGGATTTCTCGCTGCCCGTCGACGAACTGCTGAACAGCGCCGACGAGCACACCAAGGTGATGTTCCTCTGTTCGCCCAACAACCCTACGGGCAACTCGTTTCCGCGCGGGGACATGCTGCGTCTGGTGGACGAGTTCGAAGGTATTGTCGTCGTCGACGAGGCCTACATTGATTTCTCGGCGTTCGAGGGACTGCGTGCCGAGATAGCGTCGCGGCCCAATCTGGTCATATTGCAGACCCTGTCGAAGGCGTGGGCCATGGCCGGTCTGCGGGTGGGACTGGCGCTGGCCGACAGCAGGGTGATCGGACTTATGTCGATGGTGAAATATCCCTACAATATAAACGAGGCCGCCATCCGCATCGTGAAGACGCTGCTTGACAATCCGGTCGACGAGCAGGTGCAGGCCATAAAGACGCAGCGCGCCGCGGTGACCGAGGCATTGTCGCGTCTGCGGACGGTGAAACGCATCTATCCGAGCGACGCCAACTTCCTGCTGGTGCGTTTCGACGATCCCGATGCCGTCTACGATCATCTGATAGCCGACGGAATCATCGTGCGCAACCGCAATCGGGTGAAGGGCTGCGAAGGGTGCCTGCGCATAACCGTGGGGCTGGAGCAGGAGAATGAGAAAATGTTGAAATCGCTTGAACGTTATGAAGAAAAGAGTACTGTTCGTTGACCGTGACGGAACGATTATCGTCGAACCGCCCGTGGATTATCAGGTCGATTCGCTTGAGAAACTGGAGTTCGTGCCCGGGGCCATCTCGGCCTTGCGTTCTATCGCCCGGCTCGATTACGAACTGGTCATGGCCTCGAATCAGGACGGACTCGGCACCGCGTCGTTTCCCGAGGATACGTTCTGGCCGGCCCACGACAGGATGCTGCGGACGCTGGCCGGTGAGGAGGTGCATTTCGCCGATCAGCTTATCGACCGCTCGATGCCCGAGGACAACGCGCCCACGCGCAAACCGCGCACGGGGATGTTCGGCCGCTATCTGGGCGGCGACTACGACATGGCCGGCAGTTACGTGATAGGCGACCGCGCCACCGATGTCGAGCTGGCCTATAATCTGGGGGCTAAAGCCATAATGTTGCAGACGCCCGGGCGCGGCCTCGTGATGCTGGGCGATGCGCCCTTTGCCTCGAGCTGCGTGCTGATGACCGACAGCTGGGCCGAGGTGGCCGAGTTCCTGCGCCGCACCGAACGTCGGGCCGAGATTAGGCGCACCACGTCGGAGACCGATATCCGCGTCGAGGTCGATCTCGACGGCGCCGGATGCTCGCATGTCGATACGGGACTCAAGTTCTTCGACCACATGCTGGATCAGATAGTCCACCATTCGGGCATGTCGCTGGTGGCGGAGTGCCGCGGCGATCTGCATGTGGACGAGCACCACACCATCGAGGATACGGCCATAGCGCTGGGCGAGGCGATATATGCGGCGCTCGGATCGAAACGCGGCATCGACCGCTACGGATTCGTGCTGCCGATGGACGAATGCCGGGCCATGGTGCTGATAGATTTCGGCGGGCGCGCCGATTTCGTGTGGGATGTTCCGTTCACACGCGAGTATGTGGGTGACGTGCCGACCGAGATGTTCCGCCATTTCTTCAAGTCGATGTGCGTGGCCATGCGCTGCAACCTGCATGTGGAGGCGCGCAGCGAGAACAACCACCATCTGATCGAGGGTGTGTTCAAGGCCTTCGCGCGGGCCTTGAAGATGGCCGTGCGGCGCGATGTGTTCAGCAGTGAACTGCCGTCGAGCAAGGGCGTGCTGTAATCGCGAAAAATTAAGATGAAAGACTATGATAGCTATAATTGATTACAAAATGGGCAATCTCCGTTCGGTGGAGAATGCCCTGAAGCGGCTGGGCGCCGAGTTCGTGGTGACGGCCGATCCCGAGGTCATACGCAGCGCCGACCGCGTGCTGCTGCCCGGGGTGGGCAATGCCGCCGAAGCCATGGCCAACCTTCGGACTGCGGCGCTGCCCGAAGTGATACGCTCGCTGCGCCGTCCGGTGCTTGGCATATGCGTGGGCATGCAGGTGATGTGCCGCCACAGCGAGGAGGGCGACGCCAACTGCATAGGTCTGTTCGACGCCCGTGTGAAACGGTTTGCGGCGACGCCCGGCCTTAAGGTGCCCCACATGGGATGGAACCGTATCGGGAACCTCGAATCGAAACTGTTCAAGGGTATCGACGGCGGCAGCCACGTCTATTTCGTACACTCCTATTATCCCGAACTGTGCCCCGACACCATCGCCACGACGGTTCACGGCACGATGTTCAGCGCGGCGCTCAAGTATGAGAATTTCTACGGCACGCAGTTCCATCCCGAGAAGAGCGGCGACGTGGGCGAGCGTATAATCGAAAACTTCCTGAAATTATGAGAATAGAGATAATTCCGGCGATAGACATCATCGACGGACGCTGCGTGCGTCTGTCGCAGGGCGATTACGACCGCCGGCGCGTTTACGATGCCTCGCCCGAGGATATGGCCAAGCGCTATGCCGACTGCGGAGTGCGGCGCATACATGTGGTCGATCTGGACGGGGCCAAATCGTCGTCGCCGCGCAACCTTAAGACTCTCGAACGCATGGCCTGCGGCGCCGGCGTCGAGATCGAGTGGGGTGGCGGAATAAAGAGCGAGGAGTCGCTGCGCGCGCTGTTCGACTACGGTGCCGACTACGCCATCGTGGGCAGCGTGGCGGCACGTGATCCCGAACTCTTCGGCGAGTGGCTGTCGCGGTTCGGCGGCGGACGCATGGTACTCGGCGCCGACGTTCGCGACGGACGTGTGTCGGTCAACGGCTGGCAGGAGGATCTGAGCCTCGGTGTCGGCGACATGGTGGATATGTTTCTTCCGAAGGGGCTCAGGCAGGTGATATGCACCGACATATCGAAGGACGGCATGCTGCAGGGGCCGGCGTTCGAACTCTACACCGATCTGCAGGGCCGTTACGACGGGGTGGACTTCACCGTTTCGGGCGGCATAGGTTCGATGGCCGACATCGTGCGGCTGGACGAACTCGGGCTGCGCAAGGTCATAGTGGGCAAGGCCATATATGAGAACCGTATAACGTTAAAGGATATAGAGAGATGGTTGCTAAACGAATAATCCCGTGCCTCGACGTGAAGGAGGGGCGCACGGTGAAGGGCGTGAATTTCGTGGGACTGCGCGATGTGGGCGACGCCGTGGAGCTGGGGCGTCACTATGCCCGCAGCGGTGCCGACGAGCTGGTCTATCTCGACATAAGCGCCACGCGCGAGGGGCGCAACACATTCACCCGTCTGGTGGAGCGCATAGCCGACGGTATCAACATTCCGTTCACCGTAGGCGGCGGCATTTCGTCTATCGACGACGCGTCGCGGCTGCTGGATGCCGGTGCCGACAAAATATCGGTCAACAGCGCCGCGATAGCCGATCCGTCGCTTATCGACCGCATAGCCTCGCGTTACGGCAGCCAGTTCGTGGTGGTTGCCATCGACGCACGGCTTATGGAGGACGGAGTGTGGCGTGCCACGACTCACGGCGGTAGCCGGCCTACCGACCGCGAACTGTTCTCGTGGGCGCGTGAGGCGCAGGAGCGCGGTGCCGGCGAGATACTGTTCACCTCGATGAACCACGACGGCACACGCTCGGGTTATCCGTGCGGGACGTTCGCCCGTCTGGCCGACGAGATTTCGATTCCGGTCATCGCTTCGGGCGGAGCCGGTTCGGTGGACGACATAGCCGAGGTCCTCACCGAGGGACGTGCCGATGCGGCGCTTGCCGCCAGCATATTCCATTTCGGCGAGATTACGGTGGAGGAGCTGAAAACTGAATTGAGAAAACGAAACATAGATGTAAGATTATGACATTCGACGAACTGAATCTATCGAAACAACCCGACGGTCTGCTGCCCGTTATCGTGCAGGATGCCGTGACGCTCAAGGTGCTGATGCTGGGTTATATGAATCGCGAGGCGTTCGACCGCAGCATGGCCGAGGGGCGTGTGACCTTCTTCTCGCGCACGCGCGGCTGTCTGTGGACCAAGGGCGAGACGAGCGGCAATTACCTCACGATCGAATCGGTGTATGCCGACTGCGACCGCGACACGCTTCTCATCAAGGCCCATCCGGCCGGACCTACTTGTCACCGCGGTACGACGAGCTGTTTCGACACGCCCGAGGACGAGGGGTTCATACGCCGTCTGCAAAGCGTGGTGCAGCAGCGCCACTGCGACATGCCCGAAGGCTCGTACACTACCCGTCTGTTTATAAAAGGAGTGAAGAAGATCGCGCAGAAGGTGGGCGAGGAGGCCGTGGAGAGCGTTGTCGAAGCGGTCGACGGCAACCGCGACCGTTTCATTTACGAGGCTTCGGATCTGGTGTATCACCTGCTGGTGCTGATGGAGCAGATGGGATGCTCAATCGAGGATATGGAGCGCGAACTGGCACTTCGGCACAAGTAGGGTCGATCCGGTTCCGTGCTTGATCTGTACCGGTAATGCGTTGCTTACGGCTGACCGGGCCCGCTTCGGCGGGCGCAGCCGGGCAGTCGCGGAGCGACATGAAAACGAAAAAGCCGCAGGTAGTGCAACCTGCGGCTAAAAATTATTAAGATTATGATATGGAAACTCTCGTTTCCATGCGGAAGGAGGGGGATTCGAACCCCCGGTACCCAAATTCGAGTACGTCAGTTTAGCAAACTGGTGGTTTCAGCCACTCACCCATCCTTCCTGACCGATTTGTACTCCGCTAAAGAGTGGTGCAAATGTAGACATAAAAAATCATATTGCAAAATAATCGGAACTATTTTTAACGGTTATCCTCGAAAATATCCGTTCGCAGCGGTGGATGCGGCATAGCCTATCGGCGTTATGACAGCGCAGGGACGGCTCGTTTCGACCGATTCCGAGCATTAGTGCGGCCGCCGTGGGGAAATATTGAAAATAAAATCATATCTTTGTAGTGGCGTGTACGCGCATTCCGCGCCGCGTCTGCTTTTCGGGGCGGGCCGCGGCGCAGGATTGCCGGACGTGCCGTGTGTCCGACAAAACTTTAACCTGTAATAGAGATGAAGAACGAACGTCTGATGTCGCTCGACGCGTTGCGCGGGTTCGACATGTTTTTTATCATGGGCTTGTCGTCCGTGATAGTGGCGCTCTGCGCCTTGTGGCCCAATGCGGTCACCGATGCCATAGCCCGGTCGATGGGGCATGTCTCGTGGGACGGCCTGCGTCACCATGACACCATTTTCCCGCTGTTTCTGTTCCTTGCCGGCGTCTCGTTCCCGTTCTCGTATGCCAAGCAGCGCGAGATGGGACGGTCGACGTTGCGCATACACTTGAAGATCATCCGCCGTGCGGCCATCCTAATACTTCTGGGCCTGATATACAACGGCCTGTTCAAGTTCGATTTCGAGAACCTGCGCTGTGCGAGCGTTCTGGCGCGCATAGGAATAGCATGGATGGTGGCGGCCATACTCTACGTGAACTGCGGTCTGCGTACCCGTGCGGGCATATCGCTATTCATCCTTGTAGGCTATGCGCTGCTGTCGAAATACGTCGGTGCGCCCGACGTGCCCGATGCCGATCCGCTTTCACGCGATGGTTGCCTCGTAGGCTATGTCGACCGCTGTCTGCTGCCCGGACGCCTGTATGTGGACGGCCGTTTCGATCCCGAGGGACTGCTGTCGGCTCTGCCGGCCGTGGTCACGGCCATGCTCGGAATCTTCACCGGCGAGCTGATCCGTCTGCCCGAGGAGCGTATGTCGGGCGCGCGCAAGACGCTGTGGATGCTGGCCGGAGCTGCGGTGCTGGCTGTCGTTGCGGTTGCCGGCAACGGTTTTGTTCCGGTAAACAAGATGCTGTGGTCGAGTACGTTCGTGTGCGCCGTAGGGGCCTATTCGCTTGCCATGATGGCTTTGTTCTACTATGTGATCGACGTCCGCGGCTGGCATGGGCGGCTGACTTCGGAGCTAAAAGCAGAGAATTCAGGTTCGGCTGCGGTCGATTCGCGTCATCATATCAGCCTCGTTACCGTGTTCCGCGTGGTGGGTATGAACTCGATCACGATCTACATGGCGCAGCGCATCATCGGGTTCGGCGGCATATCCAATTTCTTCGTCGGCGGCGTGGCAGGACTCTGCCCCGAGAAAGTGGCGGCGGTGATTACTTCGGCCGGATATGTGATCGTATGCTGGCTGTTCCTCTATTTCCTCTACCGCAAGAAGGTATTTTTGAAGATATAGTGCCGGCCGGGACGTCATGTGATGCGCGTATTTGCATTTTTTTTGTAATTTTGCGGATTATTACCGCTTATTATGGCTGAAAATAAAGACAGAGAACTAATCGACAACATAGAGCAGGGCGAATACAAGTACGGCTTTACATCCGACATCGAAACCGAAACTATCGGCCGCGGTCTGAACGAGGAGGTCATCCGCACCATCTCAGCCAAGAAGCAGGAGCCGGAGTGGATGCTCGAACGCCGTCTGAAGGCCTATCGCCACTGGCTCACGCTGAAGCATCCGGAGTGGGCGCACCTCACCGTTCCCGAGATAGATTTTCAGGATATCATCTATTACGCCGCTCCCAAGCCGGCGAAGAAGGGACCCGGGTCGATGGACGAGGTCGATCCCGAACTC
>CAZFIN010000039.1:0-18614 GCA_964519525.1 uncultured Alistipes sp.
CTCGCCGGCCTCCTTGGTGGCCTGACGCTGCGAGTCCGAGAAGTATGCGGGCACGGTGATAACGGCCTCGTCGACCTGCTGGCCCAGATAATCCTCGGCCGTCTTCTTCATCTTCTGGAGCGTGATGGCCGAAATCTCCTGCGGAGTGTACTGGCGGCCGTCGATATCGACACGGGGAGTGTTGTTGTCGCCGCGCACGATAGAATAGGGCGCGCGGGCTATGTCGGCCGTAACCTTGTCATACTGCTCGCCCATGAAACGCTTGATCGAGAAGACCGTGCGCTTGGGGTTGGTGATAGCCTGACGCTTGGCCGGGTCGCCCACCTTGCGCTCCGAATTGTCGGTGAACGCCACCACCGAAGGAGTGGTGCGGTGTCCCTCCGAGTTGGGGATCACCACGGGCTCGTTGCCCTCCATTACAGCCACGCACGAGTTAGTCGTACCCAAGTCAATACCAATAATCTTTCCCATAGTAGTAAATCTTTATTTGTTATTCTTCGTTTCCGTGTTCATCGCGCCGCGTCCGTCGCGGCGGTCGGAACTGATAAGAACAAAGGATGTACCAAAAGGATTTACCGTCAGAAATTAGCGATTATGGCGCAAAACACTGCCAACCCGCGTCTGCCGACTGCCATTTTGACCGACTGCGACTGCCACGACGTCCTGCCGCGGCGGTTCCCGAGGCGGCAGAAGCCGGGAAACGTCAGCGCCGGCCGGCAGTCCGGAAACCGTGGAGCCGGATGACGATATCGGTCCGCATCCAGCCCGATCCATCCGGCTCGTAAAACGTCAGCGCCGGCCGGCATACAAAAAGACTCCGGACCTGCCGAGCAGATCCGGAGCCGCAAATCGGTATTACCCCGATAACCGTTATTTACCCTCGTTCAGAATGCGCATCGCGGCATCGAGAATGGTAGTATCGTCCAGCGTAACGACACCGCCGTCAGGTCCCTGCTCGATATGAATACCTGCGCCCGACTTGGCATCCAGATGCTTTCCGCCGAAATAGTTGCGCACAGTCTCCACATCTATTCCCAGTTCATCGGCGATGCGCTGCGAGCTTCCGCTGGGCAGCTTGTCCTTGATACGACGCAATTCGTTAAATGTGATAATCATAATGAATCTATTTTTAAGGTTTGCAT
This sequence comes from uncultured Alistipes sp., assembly GCA_964519525.1. GTDB lineage: Bacteria > Bacteroidota > Bacteroidia > Bacteroidales > Rikenellaceae > Alistipes. The sequence continues at coordinate 1,143 of CAZFIN010000039.1, forward strand.
TAAGTTTTATTTTCTTGGCAACATAAAGTTACGAACATTTTTCGGTTTCGCAAAATTTCCGCGCGAAAAACACCAAAAAAAGGATCATCCGGTCCGGACGATCCTTTTTTCGTACATTATATAAACAGCTTTTTTCCCGTCTGCGGCATGGCCGGCTCCTCCGCCAGCGTAGATGCCCGCTTCGCAGTAGCCTTCCCGCCACGGCCGCCCGTCAGGGCCGTCACTCCGCCTTGTCGTCCGCCGCCTCGACGAATACCTGCCACAGCAGCGGCGTGTAGGACTGTATCTCGGTCGATGTCGTGACGGTGGTCGTCGTTTCGTCATCGGTCGTGCCGCCGTAGCCGTAATAGTTGTTATAATAGTTATTGTAATAATAACTGTCGTAATAGTTGTTGTAATAACCGCCTCCGTAACCGCCGTAACCACCGTAACCGCCGTAATAGCTGTTGTAGTAGCTATTGTAGTAGTTGTTGCCGTAATAGCTGTTGAAGTAGTTGTAGTAGTTCAGATAGTCGTAATAACTGCTCATTCCGCCCGTAGTCGAGGTCGATGTCCTACCCGCCTTGCCGACAGCGCCGTAGGCGTTCGACGACGAGGTCAATATGATGTTCCACGCACCCAGCTTCATCTGCGGAACGGCATAAAGCCATGCATCGACATAATCGTTGTCCGTGGAATTTTCGGACGTAACGAACTCGAGCGCCGTACCCTCGTCGCTGTCGTCGGCGTCGCTGTACAGAATCTTCTTGATCTCGGGGATGTTGGTGTCGGCTACGAATCCGTCCAGCGTGCGCAACACATACCACAGCTTGGCCGTGCTGACCGAATCCAGCGGATCGGCGTCGGCCGGATCGAGTCCCTCGCCGAAACGCGCGAGCAGCGCCTCGTCGATCTCGCGGTTGATCTGCGCGAGTCCCTTCGTTCCGTAAATCTTGCCCTGATTGTATCCGGTCTGGCCTTCGTAGATCATCGTATCGCGGCCTATGCAGTCGAAATTAAGGCTCTGCTTGGGGGTGTAGAGATAGTTGATGTAGAGTGCCGCTATCGAGTCGACAGCCGGATGCCACATGTTATCATAAACCACCTTCTCCTTATCGACCCCGTCGGCACGGGTGGCCTGACGCTTGTAGGTGCGGCGCAGGAGTGCCGCCTCCTTGTCGGACGTCTTCGGCGCCAGACCGCCGTTGGCGGCGGCAAAGGCCTTGACCCACTGATCCTCGTAGGCCACGGGATTGTTCACGTGTCCCCATATCTGCACATCGACTATCATCGGACGGTCGGCATCCAGCTTGAACTGGCCCTCGTAACCGCCGTCGCCGCCCATGCCCTGCGATCCCGCCGCAATCGACGAGGGCAGGTACAGACGCATCTTGGTGCCGTAACGCACCGAGTAGTCGCGGTTGCCTATCTTCAGCTTGTTGCGTATCGCCATATAGGTTCCCTCGACCATCGAGGTGTTGTCCTCGCCGCAATAGAGGAAGAACGGCGAGTAGTGCGTATGGTCGGTGTATGAATTCTGCAGCTGCGCGAGATCGGAATTTCGCGTAAGCACCACATTTCCGGCCAGATCGCGGCACGTGACGTTGAACCACAGCCACGCGTTGTCGTGCATCACCGGAAGGCTGTCGGCCACGCCCTCGTCGAGCAGTTCGACATAATACTCCCCATGCGGCTGATAATTCTCCAGCAGATCGGGACGGTTGATCTCGATCCACGACCGCAGGGCGATGCGCTCCGCCTCAGCGAAATCCATCTCGGTGGATTCGACGCACGCCGTCAGACCCAGAACGAGCGCCGCAGCCGCCATGCAGAATAAACGATTAAAAAACTTCATATCTAAGCACTGTTGAATCACATTTTTCAAAATTTCCGTCAGCAACGCGCCGACGCATTCCGGGCAGGCAACCATCGCGCTGACCGGCGTTCCCGGACGCCTACCGCACCAAATGCGCGGCCGCATCCGACCGGCTCGCTTTCCTCACCCTGTCGACGCGGTATGTCCACACCACGGCCGACTCCTTGGGCACCACGCCCATCACCGCGTCGCCGTAAGCCGCCTCGAACGTCATGTAGGCCTCCACCTCGTCGCCCTCGCGGCAACCTTCTAACGAAACGGACACACCTTTTATTATATCCGTCGCCCCCAATCTCACCGAAAGCGGCTCCGTCGTCCAGTACTCGGCATTCAGCCCCGCCTCCACCAGCTCGGCTATCACGGCCGGATCGTTCGACGAATACACCGACGCGGTGCGCGGCACCCCGCCCGTAAACTCGTAGGCCGTATATGTTATCTCCACCTCGTCACCCCGCTCCGCCACGGGCCGCGCGTCACGGCCGGCGTCATAATAGGTGGCTATGTAGCGGTAGACATTCTGACCGATGATGTCGTAGAACGCAGGCTCGGCCTCGAGCGAGGCGGCCGCCTCCTCGGCCGACACCAGCACCGGCACATGCGTGGCGGTAAGATAACGCACGATGGAGATGCGCTGCGCCCCGACCGCATCGTCGGTGTCGTTGCACGACACCAGCGGCATCATGGAAGCCAAGGCAAGCATCGCTATGGTCAGTCGTCGTTTCATACCCTTGTAATCGTGCAAATTTATGAAAAATTATCCATTCGGCCAATTCCGCCCCGCATAATTTATGCCTACGCGTCCAAAGTATGCCGTAGCGAGTACGCTCCCATGCGGCGCACCGGCGCGGCAGCCCCGCGCACGACCGGTTACAGACGCCGCAACGCCTGACGCACAGCCTCCTCGACGCTTATCGACGGCGACTCCCTGACGATGGCCTTCACCACCTTCTCCGACGCCGCCTTCTGGAATCCGAGCATGACCAGAGCCGACAGCGCCTCGTCGCACACCCCGCCGGCATCCGCCGCGGCCGGCGCCGCCCCGTCGCGGCCGGCGCCCAGAGCGGGCATCTTGCCGCTGAGCTCCACGATGATCTTCTGCGCCGTCTTGAGTCCCAGACCCTTGACATTCTTCAGCAGCACGGCGTTCTCCGAAGCGATTATGTTGCGCAGCTCCGACGTCGTGTAGGTCGAGAGTATCATGCGGGCCGTATTCCCGCCCACGCCCGACACGCTTATCAGGCTGCGGAACAGTTCGCGCTCCAGCGCGGTGGCGAAGCCGTAGAGCAGCTGCGCGTCCTCGCGCACGACGAAATGGATGTAAAGGCGCGCCGTGCGCTCGTGCTCGATCGCCGCGAAGGTCTGCAGCGATATGTTGATATAGTAACCTACGCCTCCGGCATCTATGACGGCATAGGCGGGGGCCAGATCGGCGACGGTTCCCGAGATATATTCGTACATAAATTTCGTTTTTTCAGTCGTTCTCCCGCACCGGCACGGCGTCCGACAGGTCGGACCGCGCCGGCGGCTCGTCGAAAATATTTGATTTTAAGTTGCCAATACGACAAAAATAAATATTTTTTTTTACCTTTGTGAACCATTAGGTATTTAATTGTTGAGAAATCTTCAAACTACGGATAAGAGTATGAAAAAGGTATTTTGGACACTGCTCGTGGCTTCACTCTCGCTTGCAGCCTGCGACAGCAAGACGGCGGCTACCGCCAACGAAGGCGACAAGGTCGAGACGGAGGCCGTTACGGGAGGCGACATCGCCTATGTAAGAATAGATTACGTTCTGGCCCAAAGCGAAATCTACAAGACCGAGGGCGTGGCGCTTCAGGAGAAGACCGAAAAGGCGCAGAACGCATGGGCGCAGAAGGAGAAGAACCTCCAGTACGAGGCCGCCCAGCTGCAGGAGAAGTACAGCAAGGGACTCATGACCACCGCCGATGCCCAGAAGCAGCAGCAGGCCATCGAGAAGAAGGCCGCCAGCTACCAGACCAACGCCCAGAAGGAGGCCCAGACGCTCGACGAGGAGAACTACGTATTCACCAACCGCACGCAGGATCTGCTCATGCGCGCCATCAAGGAGATCAACGCCGATCACAAATACAAGCTCGTGCTCAACGCCACGTCGCTGCTCGACGCCGTCGAGTCGCTCGACATCAGCGAGGCCGTGCTGGCCAAGGTGAACGAACTGTACGCCGCCGAGAAGGCCGAGAGCAAGTCGGACAAGAAATAACGCGCCTCCGCGCGGTAATCCTCGAGGCCTCCTCCGCGGAGGCCTTTTTTGTCCACCGCACTCCGCCCTCAAACGGACGGTTTCACGCCCCGGCGAACGGCACGCCGGAACAGCATCGCGCGTTATAGCGGCCGAAGTCCGCGCGGCACGCCGGAATGGCACGCCGCCGCGGAGCCGAGGTTCCGGCCCGCGGATGCGAAACGGCGCACATAGTTTCCGATAAAATTTGCTCCGCACCGCGGCTTTCATTATCTTTGTCGGACAATACTGATTTAACAATGGATTTCATACCGTTCTCATTCATCGACTTCATCGACATCCTGCTCGTCGCGCTGCTCATGTACGGAATCTACCGCATGACCCGCGGAACGAACGCACCGTACATATTCTACGGCATCATAGTGATATACATCATGTGGGTGATCGTGCGCACGCTCAACATGGAACTGCTGTCCACAATTCTGGGGCAGATCGTAAGCGTGGGTGTGATAGCGATAATAATAGTGTTCCAGCCCGAGCTGCGCAACTTCCTGCAGATGATCGGAATGCGGCAGAAGGGATTCCGGTTCATAAACAACATATTCAACCCTCACGACAGTTCGGAGCCCACGTTGCAGCCAATAATCACGGCCTGCACCGAGATGGCGGCCACGAAAACCGGAGCGCTCATCGTGCTGGCCCAGAAGAGCGACCTGCACGACATCACCGACGGCGGAATAACGCTCGATGCGCAGCTGTCGGTGTCGCTGCTCGAGAACATATTCTTCAAGAACGCGCCTCTGCACGACGGGGCCGCGGTGATAATGAACAACCGCGTGGTGGCGGCCAAGTGCATACTGCCCGTAACCCAATCGCCGGTGCCGAAATCCTACGGCACGCGTCACCGCTCGGCCATAGGCATAACCGAAACGTCGGATGCCATCGTGGTGGTGGTGTCGGAGGAGACGGGCGGCATATCGGTTGCGTTCGCCGGAAAGATCGAACGCAACATCGAGCCGCAAAATCTCGCCCAAGCCATTTCGCGCCACTTCATAAACACCGACGCCGACAAAAAACGCAAACATCGTAAAGAACACGCCGCACAGGAGACTGATCCGGCCGACAGCGACGCCGGCAAGGAGGCGTAGCGGACATACAGGCGTTTACACCGGACCGAAACCAATCCGGCCATGTCATCATCACCGACGATATGGCCGGATTGATTTTTATGCGGCTACGCAATCAGCAAGAAACGGGAACGGCCGGCATACGGATCGGAGCGCGAAAAGCAGTAAAGCGGCAATCGAGAAATCGAGGAAAAGTTTAACATTATTAAACATGTCTTTAACAATATTAAGCGGCGACTTAACAATGTTAAACATCGGATGAATAAAATTAAACGGACGGTAAATAATATGAAAACGGATTTCAAGCCTGCAAAGCGCGTGTCGCGACATGCGGAGTGACGCAGTGCGCGCCCCCTCGCGCGCCGGAAACTACGGCTCGCGGGTATCGCGCCACTCGATCAGCTCCGGAGTAAGCTCGTCCTCGCGGTCCGTCCACTCGCCGCTGAGCAGAAGCCGCTCCTTGTAACGGTCCATGCGTTCGACTATATCGAAACGCGGACGTTCGCGCGACATGCGTTCGTCCCTGACCGACGGACGTATCGTGCGGTTGAAGACCGACTCGCGCGTGGGACGCAGCGACGGCACCCACTTGAAATTGCGCAGGCGCTTGTCCTGCGTGGGAGGAATCTGGGCTATGGGATAGAGTTTGAACGGCACGTCGTTGCGGTAGGTCATGCCCACGAGCTCCTTCTTCTCGATATAGAACGAAGCCGAGGCGCTTTCGAGATAGATCATCTCGGTAACGTCGGGCAGACTCTCGTCCTCGCGCTGGAAATAGATGGTCTGCACGTTGCCGTTCACATCGTTGCGGTATATGTCGTTATCGCGGAAATAGGCGATCATGGTCTTGCCGGCCACCTGATTGTAGTACGTGCTGTCGATCTCCGACACCATGATCGGCGACCCCACGAACTCGGCGCGTTCGATCTGGCGGTTGTGCGTGAAAATATCGACGGCATCCGACGCTATCTGATTGGCATTGTTCCACAGGACGGGGTCCACATACAGGTGCACCACCGAGTCGACCGAGTTGCTGACCATCGAATCGCACACCATCTGGGCATCGGGACGATACATGCGCACCCTGCGGTAAGCCTTGAACAGACGGTAGGTGCTGTCCGTCTGCGTGGAGTCGGACTGCAACTTAAGATCGGGGTTCATGGCACGGGCCTCGGCAAGCAGCGTGCTGTCGTCGGGTTCGTGCAGGCGACCGGCCGTACTGTCGCCGTGGTCGGCATGGCCGTGCCGCAGATGTTCGTTATGTACCGCAGCCAGACTGTCGAGCGAATCGAGCGCCGACACATCACCGCCGCGGCGCAGCATACGCTCGCGCAGAGCGGCACGCTTCACCGAATCCTTCGCCGCACGCGCCAGTTCGCGCGCATTCTGCTTCTCGAGCAGTGCCGCAGCCTTGGCCCGGCGGACCATGGCGATAGAGTCGAGCCGGCTCTTGCGACGGGCGGCCTTCACCCTCTTCACCGAGTCGCGCGCCTTGCGCATGCGTTCGCGCTCCTGAGCCTTGAGCTGTTTGGCTGTCGGCGGCGCAACAGAATCGGTACGCAGGGAGTCGGTATCATCGTCGAACATGTCGTCGTCATAATCATCGGCATCGCCGGCATGCCGATCAGCACCGGCGGCGCCGCGGTCGGGACGGATGCCGGACGCACCTCCGGCAAGAGCCGGCAATTCAGGACCGCCCTGCCCCACCCTGCCGGCGGCAAGGGTGTCGTCGGCCTGAGCCGGATGCTGCTCCCCGGCGAAACGCGAGACGGTGAACAGAAGCATGGAGTCGGCCCGCATGAAAACGGAGTCGCTCTCCGAGGTGTCGTAGCTCACCACAGCGGGATCGAGCGTAAGCACAGCATCGCCGCGGCCTGACCAGTACTCGGCGAAATCGCCGAAAGCGAGCATCTTGTTCTTGAAATCGTCCATCTGGATGTTGCGCCGGGCCACGACATGCCCCTGCGAGCGGTAGTAGGCGACGGTATCGCCCCATAGCTCCTGCCCGTCGGTAAGGATATAGCCGTTGCGCGTGACCATGTAGAGATCCTGCGCCTTGTCGTAAAGGCCTTCGTCGGCAGCGAGATAGTCGCCGTCGGAGTTCCAGATCTCGCTGCCGGAGAAGAAACGCGCCACATTCGTTTCGGAGTTGTAGATCACCGAATCGCTCTTCATGTCGTAATCGGCGCCGTGAAGCTCCACATCCTCGACACAGATAACCTCGTGGGTATCGGCATAGTAGTAGCCGCGCAGCGACTCCATTATGTCGTCGTCGTGGACGAGAACTCCCCCGCCCGTATAACGTCCCACCTTCTCCTCGGTGTTGAAGAGGAAGTTGTAGGTATAGAGCAGGGCGTCGCCGTCGACCACCTTCACGATGGGAGCGAACACCTCGGCAACATTCACCTCGCCGTCGTACAGCGCGCTGTCGCCGTAGATGTAGACCGAATCCTGATTGATGATGACCCGGCCGAAGAAACCCCAGCGGGTGTCGCCGTAGCGCACCGAGCTGTCGCACGAAATCAGCGCACCGTTATGGTGCGCCGCAAAGTTTCCCTTGAAATAGATCACGCTGTCGCCGCTGCCGTTATAGGGGCGGGCGATGTCGGCACGGTAGTCGATCCTGCGTCTGCGCCGCGGCTCGTCCGCACGGCTCTGCTGCGCGAGGCGCGCCTCGCGCATGGCCTCCACCACCGATGCGCCGTCCCCGGCACCACGCAGACCGGCCTCCCGGGCGAACGGGATGCCGCAGAAGCCGCAGAGGACCGAAGCGACAAGTATGGAGGAGAGTATGCGACGCACGTGCAAGAACTTTATTCAGAAAATGTTACCTGACCCAGTTGTCGTACTGGAACTCGCCGTTGCGGAACTCCGGGTCGATGTAGACATAGATGCCGTCGATCTTCTTACGCATCCACTCGTCGAACACCTTCTCCTGCTTGGCGTCGAGGGCCATCTCCTCAAGCGTGAGATAGTCGTCGACAAGCGAGGCGGGATGGGTGGGGATGATCTCGAGCAACTTGATGATCTTGCTCAGGTCGTCGCCGTTGATATCCTCGGACTGGTATGCGGTGGACACCTCGCCGACCTTCATGCGCGATATGGCCGCATAGTCCTTCAGGCTCTTGCCCTCACCGAAATCCTCGCGGCGGAACTTGGTGGCGGTGTATTTGACGTTCGAATAGTTAGGATTGCTCATGAGCAGGTCGTGGTTCGAGACCAGACCGCCGTTCATCTTCGTCAGATCGTCCTCCGAGAAATCGAGCGCCGCCTGCTCGAAGGTTATGGAATCGGCGCGGATCAGCTTCGATATACTGTCGAGGAAGTGCGTCGGCTCCATAAGCTCGTCGGTCGTATAGGTGGGTTTGATGAGGATGTGACGATAGTGGTACATTCCGTTCTTGGGTTCGTCGATAAGTTCGATGATGTGGAAACCGTACTCCGACTCCACGACCTCGGAGATCTGTCCGGCCTTCATGGTGGCCAAAGCGTCGGCGACAGGCTTGGTCCACTGCGACAGAGGACCGGCGGGGTACTCGCCGCCGTTCATGGCCGAACCCGGGTCGACGGAATAGAGACGGGCCAGCACCGGCATGGTCGACTTGCCCGAGATGATGCGCTCGCGCATCTCCAGAAGGCGCTCCTTGGCGCGCTGCTTGGCCTCGGCTTTCGACGACGGATATTTGACGATCTGCGCATAGACGTACTGCTCGGGCACGAGCGGAAGCTCGTCCTCGGATTTCGACTTGTAGAAACGCTCGACCTCGCCGGGAGTAACGGTAACGCCGCTCACCACCTCGCCCTGCATGGAACGGGCATACTCCTGCTCGGTGAGCTGCTGACGGAGGATCTCGCGGTAGTTGAACACGGCCATGTGCTGCTTGGCCTCGAAATCGGGAATGGAGCCGCCCTCCTCGGCGATCATGGCCTGAAGATGCTCCTCGACGGCCGAGTTGATGTCGCCGCCGGGCGTGATAGAGTCGATAAGCGCCTGACTGTAAAGCAGCTTCTGCTTCATGAGCATCTCAAGACCCTCGTTCATGGGGTCGCGGTCGGACGTGAATCCCTGCGCACGACGCTGCGCCACGAGCTGCTCGGCATACTGCTCGACCTCGGAGTAGAGAATGGCCGAACCGCCTACCACGGCGACAACGCGGTCGAGCATGACCTGCCGTTTCTGCGCCGCGAGCACGCCGGTCAACAGCAGTGCGCCGGCAGTGAATATGACAACCAAAGACTTGTTCTTCAACATAGTATACTAAATATCACTTAACATTCAAACCAAACTGTTGCGCAGCCTCACCGCCCGTCACCGCCCGATGACGCGGCCGGTTCGTCGCCGTAGATGCTGACATGGCCGCTGGCCAGAGCCTCCGACACGATCTGCTCCTCGTGGTTGCGGATTATCTCGCTGCGCCGCTGCGTGAGCAGGATGCGGCGGATCTTGTCCGACACGATCTCCAGCGGCGCCACATTGCCCTTGCGGCAGACCGAGGTGAAGTCGAAATAGTAGCGGGCGTCGTTGGCCTTCATCTCCTGTATGCCGCTCTTGTTGAGCAGGGGGGTGTAGTCCTGCTGGCGGGTGGTGGGCAGATTGGAGAGGAAGTCGCTGAAATTGACCCACTCGGACCGGTTGTCGACCAGCAGGAAGTCGTTCTTCTCGCAGATGTCGGCAAAGGTCTTCGACGCTTTCTGCGACAAGGCCGCCTCGCGCATCTGGTCCATGAGTTTCCGGCTCTGGCGGTACGACGCGCCGAACCGCAGTATGCGGCCCTTGACCAAGGTGCGGTCGAGGATGAAATCGGACTTGTGGGTGTTGTAGTAATCGGCTATATCGCGGTCGGTGAAGTCGGTGTTCATCTGCTCGTCGACATAGTGCTGGTCGACCTTGCGGAGCAGAAGCGACTGGCGGTAGTCCTCGACCAGTTTCTCGATGTCGCGCTCGGAGCCCGAGAACAGGCGGTCGGCCTCCTCGAGCTTGAGCTGGCGGACAAGCCATTTGTCGACATAGAGTTTCACGAACGACACGCTGTCGGCCCCCGACAGATTGGACGGGATGGCCTCGGCTATATCGCTCGACCTGAGTTCCTTGCGGCCGACACGGGCGACCGTGGCGTCACTCACCAGATAATCGGGCAACTCCCGGCAGGCGGACACGGCAGCCACGGCTGCAAGCAACAATATTTTTACCAAAAGGCGCATAATATTTCACAAAGATAGTTCTTTTACGTCAAATTAACGCAGAACACGCCCACATTATTACTCCGACACCCGATAATTATCGCTTTTGATGCGTCTGACCAGCTGAAACATGCGCACCGAAGCCAGCAGCGTAATCAGGGCGCAGGCAGCGTATACGGCCCAATAGGCGTCGCCCGCGACATCGCGCACCGAGGCGTCGCCCAATCCGACGGTGCGCAGGAAGCATGCGGTGATGTTGTTCATCGCGTGAAGCATGACGACAAGCACCAGAGAGCGGTAGCGCAGATAGTAGAATCCGAGCACCAGTCCGCAGAACACGGCGTTCACGGCAACGGCGGGGATCATGTGGACGATGCCGAAAATGACCGAGGAGCCGATCCATGCCGCCACGCCTCCGTAGGCGCTGCGCATGGCGCCGGCCATGTAGCCGCGGAAGACCGTCTCCTCGAACAGCGGGGCAAGAATCACAGCCGAGACCAGCAGCCAGCCTCCGCCGCCCAGCGCCGAGCTGTCGGCCGACGGGAGCAGGGAGGCGAGAGGCTCGACCGTAACGGTCACGCACCACAGCAGGACGTAGCCGCACAGCAGCCTGAAGGGCGACGCCCATCCCGGCGCGGCGAACGACACTCGCACGGACCAGCCGCGCAGCCCGCGGTAGTACCACAGAAGCGGCAGGCATATCACCATGGAGATGAAATAGGAGACGGCCACGTAGCGTCCCTGCAGATAGGCGGCCGCCTCGGCGGCGTCGGCATCGCCGGCGGCTGCCGGAGCACCGCCGCCGAGACCGAGCAGATAGCATATAGCGCCCGCGACACCCTGCGACAGCACGAACAGCAGAAACATCACGGCGAAATCCCACCACGCGGGAATGCGCGGCGGGCGGACGTCGCCGGCGGCACCGGCAGTCACGCCGGAAGGCGGCGCAACGCGCTCTTTTACATTCTCTCTATTAATATTTTCCGTCATACAAGATAGTGTTTGCGGCCGGGATGGCCGGTTGACAAAGTTAATCAATTTTCGGCAACGGTTGTTTTATTTGATTTAATTTCACTAAATTTGTCCGATTATATCCTGCCCGCGGACGTGGACCGCAAGTCCGGACCGGGCCGGAAAACCGCACTAAACGCATAACATTCACCGAAGTCTGTAAATATGTCGAAAGTAATAGCTTTAGCAAATCAGAAAGGCGGCGTGGGCAAGACCACGACAGCCATAAACCTCGCCGCATCGCTGGCCCTGCTGGGGAAAAAGGTGCTGCTGCTCGATGCCGACCCGCAGGCCAACGCCACGTCGGGACTCGGATTCGACATCGACCTCGACGGAATTTACGAGTGCATCGTGGGCGAAAAGCGTGCCGAGGAGGTGATACTGCAAAGCCCCGACATCAAAAAGCTGTGGCTGCTGCCGTCGAGCATAGACCTGGTGGCCGCCGACACCGAGCTGCCCAAGATGGAGAACGCCCACAGAATAATAAAAGGTATAGTGGACCGGGTGCGCGACGATTACGACTACGTGTTCATCGACTGCTCGCCCTCGCTCGGATACACGACGGTGAACATCCTGACGGCGGCCGATTCGGTGCTCATCCCGGTGCAGTGCGAGTATCTCGCGCTGGAGGGGCTGAGCAAACTGCTGAACACGATAAAGATAGTGAAGGGTGGACTGAATCCGTCGCTCGAAATCGAGGGGTTCGTACTCACGATGTACATGCGCAACCGCCTGAACAACCAAGTGGCCGCCGAGGTGCGCGAGCATTTCGGACCGCTGGCCTTCGACACGGTGATACAGCGCAACATACGTCTGGGCGAGGCTCCGTCGCACGGCAAGCCGGTGATGCTGTACGACGCGGCCGCCACGGGCGCGGTGAACTATCTCACGCTGGCCAAGGAGCTGCTGAAGCGCAACCGTGCCAGAACGAATCAAAAACAGTAACGCGATATGAAGAAACAGAAGGGTTTAGGACGCGGATTGGACGCGATATTCGGCACCGAGAAGGTGGAGGTGAAGGCAACGCCCATGAGCCGCATGGCCGAAATAGAGGTTTCGAAGATATATCCCAATCCCACGCAGCCGCGCACCAAGTTCGACGACGAAGCGCTGGCCGAGCTGGCCGACTCGATACGTCAGCTGGGAGTGATACAGCCCGTGACGGTCAGAAAGGACGGGGACGGACGATACATGATAATAAGCGGCGAGCGGCGCTGGCGCGCATCGCAGATCGTGGGACTGGAGACCCTGCCGGCATACATACGCGAGGCCGACGACGAGAGCCTGCACGCCATGGCGCTGGTGGAGAACATACAGCGTCAGGATCTGAACGCGATAGAGATAGCGCTGGGAATGCAGCGGCTGATAGACGAGTGCGGACTGACGCAGGAACAGATGGCCGACCGGGTGGGAAAGAAGCGCTCGACGGTGTCGAACTACATGCGTCTGCTGAATCTGCCGGGCGAGGTGCAGCTCGCGCTGAAGGAGGGACTCATAACCATGGGACACGCGAAGGCAATAGCCGGAATAGCACCCGAGAATCAGGTGAAGGCGCTCAAGCGTTGCATAAAAAAGGCGCTGTCGGTGCGTCAGGCCGAGGAGCTGGCACGGAAAATGGCCGAAACGCCCGGGCAGACGGCCGGACAGGCGGAAGAGGAGGAGTATCCCGAATCGTACTCGCGCTTAGTGGAGCAGCTGGAACCGTATTTCTCGCAGAACATAAGCATCAAGCGCGGAAAGAACGGCGGCGGAAAGATAGTGATAGACTTCTCGGACGACGCCGACATCGACTCGTTCATCGAACGGCTACGCGGCCGAAAATAATCCCGCACACATCGAGGAGGCAGACATGAGCGCACGAAACGAACGATACACCGCAGGTGCCGGCACAGCCGCAGCAGCCACACGCAGGGGCACGGCCGTGCGGACGGCGCTATTGCTGCTGATCGCGGCGGTGTTCGCCGTGACGGCATCGCCGGCGCAGACGCTCAAACGAAGCCGAAAGCAGATAGTGTCGGGCGGAGTGTTGCAGAAGGGGGACGCCGCGGAGCGCAGGGACTCGGCCGGGATGGCGGAACTCGATTCGCTCGCCGTGCAGCGCGCAGCCGGCCCGGACGGCGCAGAGGAGCAGGCGGATTCGGTATTGCATGCCGCCGGCGGCGACACGACGGCCGTAACGGAGGCTGCGGCCGTAACGGAGAGTGCGGACAGCCTCGCCCGCAGACGAAAACCGAGGATGCGAACGGACAAGGAGGGGAACGCGAAGAGGTGGCAGCCGCTGTTCGGCGACTCGTCGTCGCTGTCGAAAGTGTGTCTGACATCGGCCGTGCTGCCCGGATACGGACAGATATACAACAAACAGTACTGGAAACTGCCCGTGCTGTACACCACGCTCGGCGCATCGGTGGGACTGGCGGTACACGAGGGAAACAGATACCGGCCGCTGAAGCAGCAGTACGAAGCCATGACGGCGGAGAGCATGTCGCGCACCGAAGAGCTGAACGCCCTGCAAAGCCGGATGATACGCATCAACACCAAAAGGCAGATATTCTGGGTGACGGCGGCGGCATCGTACATATACTTCCTCGGCGACGCGGCCGTGAACTACTCGACGAACGAGGTGTCGGACGTGAAGAAGGCCACTACCCTGTCGCTCATCTGCCCCGGCGCCGGACAGATATACAACAAAAGCTACTGGAGGGTGCCGATAGTGATAGGCGGAATGGCCTCGATGGTGTATGTCATAGACTGGAACAACCGCGGATTCCAGCGGTTCAAGAAGGCATACGCCCTGCGCGCCGATTTCGAGAGCAACCCCGGAAACTACCCCGACGGAGTGTCGCACGACGAGTTCAAGGGACGCTATTCGGCAACATACCTCAAGAACCTGCGCGACGCCTACCGCCGCAACCGCGACCTGAGCATAATACTGACTGCGGCGCTGTATGCGTTTCAGGCGATAGACGCCCATGTGGATGCCCATCTGAAGGATTTCGACGTGTCGGACGATCTGACGGTCGACCTGCAGCCGGTGTTCGACTATCAGTATTCACAGATAAACGGCACGCACCCCGTGTTCGGGTTCAGCCTTAACCTTAAATTCTAACGATGACCGCCATAGTGAACAAAACCCTGCTCGTCGTCATGCTGTTGCTCGCGATCCCGGTCGCGGCCGACGCACAGAAACCCAAGAAAACAGCGAAACCAAAACGGCTCACCACAAAACAGCAGCTCGCCGCGGAGCGGATGCGCGCCGATTCGCTGGCCGCGCTCGTGGACGAGTACCGCAACCGCGAAAGCGACTGGCAGAGGGCATGGCACGACGCCAAGGACGCGGACGACAAACCGATGTACAACGGACAGTTCGCCGTGGACTACACTCCGGCGCACGCCGATTCGCTGGCGGCACGGCTCAGGTTGCAGCACGTGGACGACGCATTCCAGAAATTCTTCAACGACTACATATGCGAACCCGCCGCACCGAGCACCGACAGCGCGCAGGACTCGCTCTACGCCGCGCGGCTAAAGGCCATGGTGTCGCCGATACACCTGCCGTACAATCCGCTGGTAAGGTCGTACATAGCGAGATATACCGACTCGTCGGGGCTGATGAGCCGCGTCCTGTCGCTCGCGCAGTATTACTTCCCGATGATAGACGAGGAGCTGCTGAAGGCCGGGCTGCCCGTGGAACTGCACACGATGGCCATAATAGAGTCGGCCCTGCAGGCAAAGGCGTACTCGCGCGCCGGAGCCGCAGGACTGTGGCAGTTCATACCGACGACGGCAAAGGCATACGGACTGGAGGTGAACTCGATGGTCGACGAACGATACGATCCGGTGAAGTCGACGCAGGCGGCATGCCGATACATGAAGAATCTGTACGACATGTACAAGGACTGGAGCCTGGCGATAGCCGCCTACAACTGCGGCCCGGGAAACGTAAACAAGGCACTCGCCCGGGCTGGCGGCAAACCGCAGTCGTTCTGGGACATTTACGACTATCTGCCGCGCGAGACTCGCGGATACGTGCCCGCATTCATCGCGGCGTCATACGCATACACGTATCACAAGGCCCACAACATCGGATACGCCGAGCCGCCGATGCCGATAGCCGTAGACACGATACAGGTGACGCGGCTGCTGCATCTGGAGCAGATTTCGTCGACGATAGACGTGAGCACCGAGGCGCTGTGCATGCTAAATCCGCAGTACAAGCTGAACATAATCCCGGCCACGACAAAGAGCTACACGCTCGTGCTGCCGGCGAACCGGATAACCGAATTCATAACGAATCAGGACGCGATATTCGCGAAGGACTCGACATATCTGAAAAAGTACCTCAATCCGGCAAACATCGACCGGCAGAAGGCCGAAACCACATCGACGACAACGTATTACACCATCAAGAAGGGTGACACGCTGGGGGCCATAGCACGCAAGTATCACGTCACGACGAACCAGATCATGCGCTGGAACAACATGACCGACCCCGACAAACTCAGTGTGGGCAAACGGTTGAGAATAGAGGGACGGTAGCACATGCGGACGGAGGAGATATTCGGTGACGGCGATACGATAGCGGCTCCGGCGACACCCGCCGGCGGTGCGCTGTGCATCGTGCGCATGAGCGGCCCGCGGGCCATAGAGTTGTGCGACGCGGCATTCAGGGGCAGGCGGCCGCTCGCCGGAGCTGCCACGGCAACAGCACACTACGGCGAGATATGCGACGGCGGCGAGGTGATAGACGACGTGCTGGTCACGCTGTTCCGCGCACCGCACTCATACACGGGCGAGGACGCGGTAGAGATCTCGGCACACGGGTCGGCATACATAGTGGAGCGCATACTGGCCCTGCTCACAAGACTCGGGGCGCGGCCGGCCGAGGCCGGAGAGTTCACGCGGAGGGCATTTCTGAACGGCCGAATAGACCTGTCGCAGGCCGAGGCGGTGGCCGACATGATAGCTTCAGACTCGCGGGCCTCGCACGCGATAGCATCGACACAGATGCGAGGCGGCTACTCGGACGAGTTGCGGACCCTGCGCGACGAATTGCTGAACATAACATCGCTGCTGGAACTGGAGCTCGATTTCTCGGAGGAGGATGTGGAGTTCGCCGACCGCGAGCGTCTTTCCGGACTGCTGCTGCGGACCCGCGACAAGGTACGTACGCTCGCCGAGTCGTTCGCGCTGGGCAATGCTATAAAGGACGGTGTCGCCGTAGCCATAGCGGGACGTCCAAATGTGGGGAAAAGCACGCTGCTGAACCGGCTGGTCGGCGAGGACCGGGCAATGGTGTCGGACATTGCCGGAACGACCCGCGACACGGTGGAGGTGAGAAAGAACATAGGCGGCGTGATATACCGGTTCACCGACACGGCCGGGCTGCACGCCACCGACGACAGGCTGGAGCGGATGGGGATCGAACGCACGGAAAAAGCGTTGCGGGAAGCCCGCATAATACTGTGGCTCACGGATGACGGGCGGTCGATGCCGGAAGACGACCTGAACGGATTCGCACCGGCCGACGGCCAGAAGATGTACCGTATAATCACCAAAGCGGATCTCGGCAATGGCGCTTCGGCCGGACAGCATGTTGCCACGGACAGCCACGACGTGCGACCGGAGACGGAAGATGTCACACGGTATGCCGGATACGGCACTCAGGCCGGAATGACGGAGCGTAACGGCCGCCGGGGGCATTATGATATAACCGGCACGATCCGCATATCGGCCAAGACCGGCGAAGGAATGGGCACACTGCTCGCGGCACTGCAATCGGCGGTCGATGCGTCGGCGGCCTACAACGGCAGTGTGATCGTTTCGAACCAGCGACACTACAATGCCCTGCTTCAGGCTGCCGAGGCGCTGGATGCGGCGATATCGTCGATGAATGCCGCCCTCTCCGCCGACCTGCTCAGCGAGGACATACGTCAGGTGATGCACCACCTCGGCACAATAACCGGCGAAATCACATCCGACGATATTCTGCACAACATATTCTCGAAGTTTTGCATCGGTAAGTGATCCGCAGTTAAAGACAGGTAACTATAAGTTGAAATAATAGTCAAGGCGTTCAGTTT
>CAZFIN010000040.1:0-18200 GCA_964519525.1 uncultured Alistipes sp.
CCGGGCCACGTACACCTTCACGAGATAGGACAATACGTCAAGGAGCTGATCGAGGAGCGCGGATGCTTCGCCGCCGAGTTCAACACGATAGCCATCGACGACGGAATAGCCATGGGGCACGACGGCATGCTCTACTCGCTGCCCTCGCGCGACATCATAGCCGACAGTGTCGAGTACATGGCCAACGCCCACAAGGTTGACGCGCTGGTGTGCATCAGCAACTGCGACAAGATCACTCCGGGAATGCTCATGGCGGCGATGCGCCTCAACATCCCCACGGTGTTCGTATCGGGAGGCCCCATGGAGGCCGGTGTGTTCCGCGGCCGCGGCGTCGACCTGATCGACGCCATGGTGATGAGCGCCGACGCCGGATGCACCGACGCCGATGCCGACGAGATCGAGGCCACGGCCTGCCCGGGCTGCGGATCGTGCTCGGGAATGTTCACCGCCAACTCGATGAACTGCCTCAACGAGGCGATAGGTCTGGCGCTGCCGGGCAACGGAACGGTGGTGGCCACGCACGAGAACCGCAAGGCGCTGTTCGCCCGTGCGGCCGAACTCATAGTCGAAAACGCGAAACGCTACTATTTCGAGGGCGACGACTCGGTTCTGCCCCGCTCGATAGCCACCAAGGCCGCATTCGAGAACGCCATGTCGCTCGACATAGCCATGGGAGGCTCCACAAACACGGTGCTGCACCTGCTCGCCGTGGCCCACGAGGCCGGAGTGGATTTCACCATGGCCGACATCGACCGTCTGTCGCGCAGGATCCCCGTACTGTGCAAGGTCGCTCCCAACGGACACTACCACGTGCAGGACGTGAACCGTGCGGGCGGCATCATGGGCATTCTGGGCGAACTGGCCGCGGGCGGCCTGATCGACACCTCGGTCCGCCGCGTGGATTCGCCGTCGCTGGCCGACACGCTCGGAAAATACTTCGCAGGCTCGCCGGCATTCACCGACGAGGCCCGCAGGATATACCTCAGCGCCCCCGCCGGACGTCACAGCCGCCAGCTGGGATCGCAGGCAACATATTACGGGTCGATGGACACCGACCGCGCCGAAGGATGCATACGCGACATCGCGCACGCCTACTTCCGCGACGGAGGTCTGGCCGTTCTCACCGGCAACATAGCCCGCAGGGGCTGCATCGTGAAGACGGCGGGCGTCGACCAGAGTCTGTTCAGCTTCAGCGGCAGGGCCAAGGTGTTCGAGTCGCAGGAGCAGGCGATGAACGGCATTCTCGGCGACGAGGTGCAGGCCGGCGACGTGGTGGTCATACGCTACGAAGGTCCCAAGGGAGGCCCCGGCATGCAGGAGATGCTCTACCCCACCTCCTATCTCAAATCGAAACATCTGGACAAGGCGTGCGCGCTGATAACCGACGGACGGTTCTCGGGCGGAACGTCGGGACTCTCGATAGGCCACGTATCGCCCGAAGCGGCGTCGGGCGGCGAGATAGGAATCATACGCGACGGCGACACGATCGACATCGACATCCCCGCACGCAGCATATCGC
The DNA here is from genome assembly GCA_964519525.1 of uncultured Alistipes sp. Lineage (GTDB taxonomy): Bacteria > Bacteroidota > Bacteroidia > Bacteroidales > Rikenellaceae > Alistipes. Next base: position 1,520 of record CAZFIN010000040.1, read on the forward strand.
TCCGAATATCGGACGGGGAGCTGGCCGACCGCATGGCCGCATGGAGCGTGCGCAGACCGCAGAACCGCAACCGCGAGGTGCCGCAGTCGCTGCGCGCGTACTCGCTGCTGGTAAGTTCGGCCGACCAAGGCGCAGTGAGGATCGTTCCCGAAGAGATATAGTCACCCTACCGACAACGAAAAACACAGCTTTATGACAACAGCAACCAACGACAACCGGCAGCCGGCCACGGCACCCGAGCGCATATCGGGGTCGGAGGCGGTGATAAAATCGTTTCTGGCCGAGGGCGTGGACACGATATTCGGCTATCCGGGAGGATCGATCATACCGGTATACGATGCCCTGTACGACTATCGCGACCGTCTGAACCACATTCTCGTCCGCCACGAACAGTGTGCCGTACACGCGGCACAGGGATATGCCCGGGCAAGCGGGCGCACGGGCGTGTGCATAGTCACCTCGGGGCCGGGCGCCACCAACACGGTGACGGGACTGGCCGACGCCATGCTCGACTCGACGCCCGTGGTGCTCATAACGGGGCAAGTGGGGTCGAAATCGCTGGGCACCGACGCATTTCAGGAGGTCAACTTCATCGAGATAACCCAGTCGGTAACCAAATGGAACTGTCAGGTGAAACGCGCGCAGGACATACCCGAGGCGCTGGCCAAGGCATTCTACATAGCATCGAGCGGCCGTCCGGGTCCCGTGGTCGTCGACATCACCAAGGATGCGCAGGTGGGCATGATGGATTTCGAATACAAACCCGTAAAATTCATACGCAGCTACCAGCCCGACACCGAAATAGACGCCAGCCGGATACTCGAGGCGGCCCGTCTGATAAATCTCTCGCGCAAGCCCATGGCTCTCGTGGGTCAGGGCGTGATACTCGGCCGGGCCGAGAACGAACTTCGCGAGTTCCTCGAAAAGAGCGGCATTCCGGCCGCCGCGACGCTGCTCGGTCTCTCGGCCCTGCCGTCGGATCATCCGCAGTACGTGGGCATGCTCGGCATGCACGGCAACTACGCCCCCAACATAAAGAACCGCGACTGCGACCTGCTGATCGCCATCGGCATGCGCTTCGACGACCGCGTCACGGGCGACCCCTCAAACTTCGGCATAAACGCCAAGGTGATACACATGGAGATCGACCCCGCCGAGGTGAACAAAATCGTGTATGCCGACGTGCCCGTTCTGGGCGACGTGAAGCGCACGCTGCCGATGCTCACCGAAAAGATAGCGAGCAACGACCGCAGCGCATGGATCGACGAGTTCCGCGCATGCTACAACATCGAACGCGAGGAGATAATCGAACCCGCCATATCGCCGTGCGGCCCGCACCTGAGGATGGGCGAGGTAGTCGACGCCGTGGCCCGGCAATTCGACGACGCCATACTTGTCACCGACGTGGGCCAGCAGCAGATGTTCGCCTCGCGCTACTTCCGCTTCCGGCACACGCGCAGCATAATCACCTCGGGCGGTCTCGGCACTATGGGCTTCGGACTGCCCGCGGCCATAGGCGCCAAGACGGGTGCGCCCGAGAGGGATGTGTGCCTGTTCGTGGGCGACGGAGGTCTGCAAATGACGCTGCAGGAGCTGGGAACCATATTCCAGTCGCAGGTGGGCGTGAAGATCGTGCTGATGAACAACGGCTATCTGGGCATGGTGCGCCAGTGGCAGGAGCTGTTCTACGACCGCCGCTACTCGTTCACCGAGCTGACGAACCCCGATTTCGAGCTCGTGGCCCGCGCCAACCGCATACCCTACCGCCTCGCCGAGCGCCACGAGGATCTGGCCGCCGCAGTGGAGGAGATGAAACGCACCGAGGGCGCATTCCTGCTGGAGGTGCGCGTGGAACGCGAGGAGAACGTATTCCCGATGGTGCCGGCCGGAATGCCAGTGCACGACATACGACTGGAATAAGCGACTAACAACAACGTATCGGAACATGGAGAAAGAGTTCATCATAACCGTATTTTCGGAAAACAAGGTGGGTCTGCTGAGCCAGATCACCACGGTGTTCACACACCGCAACGTAAACATAGATTCGCTCACCACATCGGAGTCGGCCACCGAGGGCATACACAAATTCACGATCATCGTGCACAACGACCGCGAGAAGGTGGAGAATCTGGTGAAGCAGATCGAAAAGAAGATCGACGTGCTGAAGGTATTCTGCTACACGCCCGACGAGGTGGTGCTTCAGGAACTGGCGCTGTACAAGGTCCAGCGCAGCCGCAACGTCGAGGATCTGGTGCGCCGCCACAACGTGCGCATACTCGAAATACACGACGACTACATCGTGGTGGAGAAGACGGGGCACCGCGACGAGATACGCGAGCTGTACCGCATGCTGGAACCCTACGGCGTCTACCAGTTCGTATGCTCGGGGCAGGTGGCCATCATAAAGTCGCGCCGCGAACTGCTGGACGAGTATCTGGCCTACGTCGACTCACGGCGCGCACGCATGGAGGCGGCCGCCGCGCAGCAGGAAAACTCATAGAAAAGCAACAAGTAGAATCATAAACACATAAAATCAACACAACTATGGCAAAGATCAATTTCGGCGGCGTCGAGGAGAACGTCGTGACACGCGAGGAGTATCCTCTGGCAAAAGCACTCGATACTCTCAAGAACGAGACGATAGCGGTAATCGGTTACGGAGTTCAGGGTCCGGGCCAGTCGCTCAACCTCAAGGACAACGGGTTCAACGTAATCGTAGGCCAGCGCAAGGACTCGAAGAGCTGGGACAAGGCCGTGGCCGACGGCTGGGTGCCGGGACAGACGCTGTTCGACATCGAGGAGGCCGCCGAGAAGGCCACCATCATACAGTACCTGCTCTCGGACGCAGGTCAGATAAGCGTATGGCCCAAGATCAGGAAGCATCTCACCGCCGGCAAGGCGCTCTACTTCTCGCACGGCTTCGGCATCACCTACAAGGAGCGCACGGGCATCGTGCCGCCCGCCGACGTGGATGTCATTCTGGTAGCGCCCAAGGGATCGGGCACCTCGCTGCGCCGCATGTTCCTGCAGGGCCGCGGACTCAACTCGAGCTACGCCATATTTCAGGACGCTACCGGCAGGGCGTGGGACCGCGTGATCTCGCTGGGCATAGGCGTGGGTTCGGGCTACCTGTTCGAAACCACCTTCAAGCGCGAGGTATACTCGGATCTGACGGGTGAGCGCGGTACGCTGATGGGTGCCATTCAGGGCATCTTCGCCGCGCAGTACGACACTCTGCGCGCCAACGGCCACACTCCCTCGGAGGCGTTCAACGAGACGGTGGAGGAGCTTACGCAGAGCCTCATGCCGCTGATCGCCGAGAACGGCATGGACTGGATGTATGCCAACTGCTCGACCACCGCACAGCGCGGTGCTCTGGACTGGTGGAAGAAGTTCCGCGACGCCACGCGCCCCGTATTCGAGGAGCTTTACAGCGAGGTGGCCGCAGGCAACGAGGCACTGCGCAGCATCGACTCGAACAGCCAGCCCGACTACCGCGTGAAGCTGGAGGAGGAGCTCCGGCAGATGCGCGAGACCGAAATGTGGCAGGCCGGCGCCGTAGTGCGCAAACTGCGTCCCGAGAACAACTAACATTTAAACCGTCGTTACGGTGCCGGAACGCTTGCGGCGAGCACGTTCCGGCCCGCAACGCATCATAACACCCCTTACATGAGCGAAAAAGTACACATTTTCGACACCACGCTGCGCGACGCCGAGCAGGTTCCGGGCTGTCAGCTCAACACCATCGAGAAGATCGAGGTGGCGCGCCAGCTCGAAAAGCTGGGTGTCGACATCATAGAGGCCGGCTTCCCCATTTCGAGCCCGGGCGACTTCAACTCGGTGGTAGAGATCTCGAAGGCCGTCACACGACCCGTGATATGCGCACTGACGCGTGCCGTGAAGAAGGACATCGACGTGGCGGCGCAGTCGCTGCAGTTCGCCAAGCGCGGACGCATACACACCGGCATAGGCACCTCGACGTATCACATCTACGAGAAGCTGCGCATGACGCCCGAAACGGTTATCGAGCATGCCGTCGAGGCAGTCAAGTATGCACGCCGTTTCGTCGACGACGTGGAGTTCTACGCCGAGGACGCGGGGCGCACCGACGAAGAGTTCCTCGCCCGCGTGGTCGAGGCCGTCATTGCGGCCGGAGCCACGGTGGTCAACATCCCCGACACGACCGGCTACTGTCTGCCGAGCGAATACGGCGCCAAGATAGCCTACCTGAAAAACAACGTGCCCAACATCGACAAGGCGATAATATCGACCCACTGCCACAACGACCTCGGCATGGCCACGGCCAATACGCTGGCCGCCGTGGAGAACGGCGCGCGTCAGGTGGAGGTCACGATCAACGGTCTGGGCGAGCGCGCCGGCAACACGGCGCTCGAGGAGGTGGTGATGGCCATAAAGTGCCACAACAACCTCGACTTCGAGACCGGAATCGACACCCGCCAGATAGTGGCAACCAGCAAACTGGTGTCGAACCTCATGCGCATGCCCGTACAGCCCAACAAGGCGATCGTGGGCCGCAACGCATTCGCACACTCGTCGGGCATCCATCAGGACGGAGTGCTGAAGAGCCGCGAGACATACGAAATAATCGACCCCGAGGACGTCGGAGTCGACCAGTCGAGCATCGTGCTCACGGCCCGAAGCGGCCGCGCCGCACTGAAGCACCATCTGGCCGAGATAGGCTACACGCCCGAGAACGACGAGCTGGACGAGATATACCAGCGTTTCCTCGATTTGGCCGACAAGAAGAAGATGGTCACCACGCGCGATCTGGAGGTGCTGATCGGAACGGCCGCCTCGCGCCGCCGCATGAGCATACAGCTCACCGGGCTGCAGGTGGTGTGCGGAAAATCGAGCATCCCCACGGCCACGGTGCAGATCAGTTTCGACGGCGACACGTTCACCGAAACGGCATGCGGAAACGGCCCCGTGGATGCAGCCATAACAGCAGTGAAGAACATCACCAAGCGCCGCGTGCACATAGAGGAGTATCTGGTGCAGGCAATCACCCGCGGCAGCGACGATCTGGGCAAGGTGCACATACAGATCTCGCACAAGGGAAAGATGTACCACGGATTCGGCGCCAATACCGACATCGTGACCGCCTCGGTGGAGTCGTTCATTGATGCCATTTCAAAAATAGCGTAATTTTTACAGATGAATACACTTTTCGACAAGATATGGGACGCACACACCGTCAAGGTCATCGACGGCGGATCGTGCGTGCTGTACATCGACCGCCAGTACATCCACGAGGTGACCAGCCCGCAGGCGTTCGCCGGACTGCGCGAGCGCGGCACAGGAGTGTTCCGCCCCGCGCAGGTGACGGCAAGCCCCGACCATAACATCCCCACGGTCGACCAGCATCTACCTATCGCCGAGCCGCAGTCGGCCGCGCAGGTGGCCACGCTGTACAGCAACTGCGAGCAGAACGGAATCACCATATTCCCCATAGGCTCGCCACGCAACGGCATAATACATGTGGTAGGCCCCGAGACCGGACTCACCCAGCCGGGCATGACCATCGTTTGCGGCGACAGCCACACCTCGACACACGGAGCGCTGGGCTGCGTGGCATTCGGCATAGGCACCAGCGAAGTGGAGATGGCTCTGGCCTCGCAGTGCATATTGCAGACCAAGCCCAAGAGCATGCGAATAAACGTGGAGGGCGAGTTGCGTGCGGGAGTATGTTCGAAGGACATTATACTGCACATCATATCGAAGATCGGCACGGGCGGCGGCACGGGCCACTTCGTCGAGTTCGCAGGCTCGGCCATACGCTCGCTCTCGATGGAGGCGCGCATGACCATCTGCAACATGAGCATCGAGATGGGCGCGCGCGGCGGAATGATAGACCCCGACCAAACAACGTTCGACTACCTCCGCGGCCGCGAGTTCGCTCCGCAGGGCGCCGAGTGGGACAAGGCCGTGGAGCGCTGGAGCGCACTGCGCTCGGAGCCCGACGCCGTGTTCGACAAGGAGATAACCATCGACGCGGCCGAGATAGAGCCGATGATAACCTACGGCACCAACCCGGGAATGGGCGTGGCCGTGAACGGCACCATACCCTCGGCCGAAGGACTGGACGACGCATCGCGCGCCTCGTTCGAGAAATCGCTGGAATACATGGGCTTCAGGGCCGGCGAGAAGATGGCCGGCAAACGCGTCGACTACGTTTTCGTGGGCAGCTGCACCAACGGACGCATCGAGGACCTACGGGCGTTCGCATCGCTTGTCAAGGGCCGCAAAAAGGCACCCGGAGTGACGGCATGGATCGTACCGGGCAGCAAGCAGGTTGAGCGTCAGGCCATAGGGGAGGGGCTGCGCGACACGCTCGAGGAGGCCGGATTCACGCTTCGCCAGCCCGGATGCTCGGCATGTCTGGCAATGAACGAGGACAAGATCCCGGCAGGAAAATATTGCGTGGCAACTTCGAACCGCAATTTCGAGGGACGGCAGGGCCCCGATGCGCGCACCATGCTGGCCGGACCGCTGGTAGCGGCGGCGGCAGCCGTGACGGGTGTGGTCACCGATCCGCGCGAGATGATGTAACATAATGAAGAACAAGCGTTATGAAAAATAAATTCACTACTCTCGTCTCGACGGCGATACCCCTGCCCATCGAGAACATAGACACCGATCAGATTATCCCCGCCCGTTTCCTCAAGGCCACCACGCGCGAGGGATTCGGCGAAAACCTTTTCCGCGACTGGCGCTACGACGGCGAAGGCCGACCCAAGGCCGACTTCGTGATGAACTCGCCACGCTACAGCGGCGAAGTACTCGTGGCGGGCAAGAACTTCGGCTGCGGATCGAGCCGCGAGCATGCCGCATGGGCGATAGCCGGAGCGGGATTCCGCGCCGTGGTGTCGAGCTTCTTCGCCGACATATTCCGCAACAACGCTCTCAACAACGGCCTGCTGCCTGTAACGGTAAGCGAACGCATGCTGGCCGCGATATTCAAGGCCGTGCAGGACGATCCTGCCACCGAGCTGAAGATCGACCTTCCGGCACAAACCATAGAGATAGCAGGTACCACGCTCAAGGAGTCGTTCGACATAGCTCCATACAAGAAACAGTGTCTGATGAACGGGTACGACGACGTGGACTATCTGGTAAGCATACGCGACCAGATCGAGGCATTCGAACAGAAAAAAAAGTAAGAGACATGAAACAGATAAACATCGCGCTGCTCGCGGGCGACGGCATAGGCCCCGAAATCGTGGCGCAGGCCGTGAAGGCCGTCGACGCCGTAGCACCGAAATACGGCTACGAGGTAAAATACACGCCGGCCGTGGTGGGAGCCGCAGCCATCGACGCTGTGGGTGATCCCTATCCGCAGTCGACGCACGAGGTGTGCATGGCAGCTGACGCCGTGCTGTTCGGCGCCATAGGCGACCCGCGCTTCGACAATGCGCCCGACGCCAAGGTGCGTCCCGAGCAGGGGCTGCTGGCCATGCGCAAGCAGCTGGGGCTTTACGCCAATCTGCGCCCCGTAACCACATTCCCGTCGCTGCTGCACCGCTCGCCGCTGCGCGCCGATCTGGTGAAGGACGCCGACTTCCTCTGTGTGAGGGAACTTACCGGCGGACTCTACTTCGGACGTCCGCAGGGACGCTCGGAGGACGGCGGCACAGCCTACGACACATGCGTCTACACCCGCGCCGAAATCGAGCGCATCTGCCGACTCGGATTCGAATACGCCGCCAAGCGCCGCGGCAAACTGACCGTCGTGGACAAGGCCAACGTGCTGGCCACGTCGCGACTGTGGCGCGAGACGGCGCAGGCCATGGCGGCCGGCTACCCCGACGTCGAGGTGGAATACATGTTCGTCGACAACGCGGCGATGAAGATCATCCAGCAGCCGCGTCACTTCGACGTGATAGTGACCGAGAACATGTTCGGCGACATACTCACCGACGAGGCCAGCGTGATAACCGGTTCGCTCGGACTGCTGCCCTCGGCCTCGATAGGCACGCACACATCGCTCTTCGAGCCGATACACGGCTCCTATCCGCAGGCGGCGGGCAAGAACATAGCCAACCCTATCGCCACCGTGCTCTCGGCGGCGATGATGTTCGAATACGCGTTCGCCGACATGGAGGCCGGAGCCGCGATACGCCGTGCCGTCGATCTGTCGATCGAACGCGACGTGGTGACCGAGGACATAGCACCCGAGGGCGTCAGGGCAAGCTCGACATCGGAGGTGGGCGACTTCATAGCGGCCCACATCGCGTAACACACAAAAAAACAATGGAAATGAGTGAGACGAACAAATACTTTCCCGCTCTGAACGACGTAATGACGGCCGAGCACACGCTCGCCGAGATACTCAACCCCACCCCGCTCATGCACAACCGCAATCTGTCGAACAGGTACGGTGCGGAGGTGATGCTCAAGCGCGAGGATCTGCAGATGGTGCGTTCGTACAAAATACGCGGCGCATACAACAAGATACGCTCGCTGTCACCCGAACAGATCGAGCGCGGCATAGTGTGCGCGAGCGCGGGCAATCACGCGCAGGGCGTGGCGCTGTCGTGCAACAGGTTGGGCATAGCGGGAAAGATATTCATGCCTGTAACCACGCCCAAGCAGAAGATCAATCAGGTGAAGATGTTCGGCGGCGAATCCATCGAGGTGGTGCTTGTGGGCGACACCTTCGATCAGGCCAACGCCGCGGCCATGGATACGTGCGAGCGCGAGGGCAAGACCTTCATCCCGCCGTTCAACGACCCGAAGATCATCGAGGGTCAGGGCACCGTGGGGCTCGAGATACTCCAGCAGAGCCGCACGGCCGTCGACTACATATTCGTGCCCATCGGCGGCGGCGGTCTGGCATCGGGCATAGGCAGCGTCTACAAGCAGATGTCGCCTAACACCAAGATCATTGGCGTCGAGCCTGCCGGAGCGGCCGGAATGAAACTGTCGTTCGAACGCGGCGAGGTGACGGAGCTGGACCATGTGGAGAAGTTCGTGGACGGAGCCGCCGTGCAGCGCGTGGGCGACATAACGTTCGACGTATGCCGTCAGGTGCTGGACGACATAGTGGTGGTTCCCGAGGGCAAGGTGTGCACCACGATACTCAACCTCTACAACTTCGACGCCATCGTGGCCGAGCCGGCCGGAGCGCTCAGCATAAGCGCGCTGGACTGCTACCGCGAACAGATAAGGGGCAAGAACGTGGTGTGTGTGGTGAGCGGCAGCAACAACGACATAGTGCGCATGGAGGACATAAAGGAGCGCTCGCTGCTGTACGAGGGGCTCAAGCACTACTTCGTGGTGCGCTTCCCGCAGCGTGCCGGCGCCTTGCAGAACTTCGTGAGCAATGTGCTGGGACCGCATGACGACATCACCTACTTCGAGTACAAGAAGAAGACCAACCGCGAGAAGGGCCCGGTGCTGATCGGCATAGAGTTGCAGAACCCCGACGATTTCGAGGGGCTCACCGCAAGGATGAAGCAGCACGCCATAGATTACGAGTACCTGAACGACAATCCCAATCTGTTCGAATTCCTGATAGGCTGACGCAGGCAGCCATAACCCATACAAAAAAACGAGTTCATGAAGTTCATCGGCAACATAATCTGGATAATATTCGGCGGCCTGCTGATGGCCCTCGAATACATCACAGGCGGAGTGCTGCTCTGCCTGACGATAGTGGGCATTCCGTTCGGAGTGCAGGTAATACGGCTCGGTCTGTTCGCGCTGTGGCCGTTCGGCGGCGAGGTGCATTCGACCGAATGTCCCGTAGGATGTCTCTCCACCCTGCTGAACATAGTGTGGATATTCATCGGCGGAATATGGATCGCACTCTCTCACCTCACGCTGGGCATTCTGTTCTGCATCACCGTAATCGGGATTCCGTTCGGCATACAACACTTCAAACTGATGAGTTTCGCGCTCATTCCGTTCGGGCGGACAGTGGTAAGACGATAATCGGCCGACAACCGAAAGCAGAGAATCCCGACAGGCGCAAGCGGCTGTCGGGATTCTCTGTTTCCGGAAACAGGCGCGGCGTCGGACCAGCTGCGCGGGCGGTCGATAAATCGCGGTCCGCAGACCCTCGCGAGCCATGCCGCCACGCGGATGCCAGCAACGCTCACTCCGCAGGATGCAACACGTATCTTACAGATACGAAGCCGAGGAGAGCGCGCATCCGCACAAAAAAAGGTGCCGGAAGAGGATTCCGGCACCTTATCATTCGGGTTGGTCCCGCGGGGACTACAACGGATTCTGGTCGCTGCTGGTTATGTTGGGATTCGAGTTGATCTCGATCGACAGCGGAATCTGGTAGGTGAAGTCCTTGCCGGCCGGCTTCACAGCCTTGTGGGTGTGGTTGGCCGACGAGGTGCGGTCGACGCCTACGTTGAAACGCTTGTTGGTGAAGAACTCGTGACCCTCGCCCCACAGCTCGATACGGCTCTGGAGGAATATCTCGTCGAGGAGCGCGTCGCCGGTCTTGGTCGACTTGGCGTATGCGCTGTCACGCTTCGATACCAGCTCGAACAGAGTCTGCTGTGCATCCGAAGCACTTCCGCCGCGGGCCTCGGCCTCGGCCTTGAGCAGATAGGCCTCCGACAGACGCATGTAGATCTCGTCGACACGGTAGTTAGAGGTGTTGAATTTGAGGTTCACGTAAGCGGGATACTTACCATCGGCCTCGGCCAGGAAGTTCTTCTTGCGGTAATCGGTAGCGGGAATCAGGTCGTAGAGACGGTTGTCGATAGCGATGTAGATTCCCTTGTTGTTGGCATTATCGGTCGCCGTGCGCGAAATCCACGAAGCGAACGAGCGGTTTTCGAGCGATGTGGCCATCGTCCACTTGTAGGCGAAGATCGTCTCGGGCAACTCGGTGCTCTGGAAACCCGAGGTGGTGTACTCCGCCTCGTTCATGAGCGAGTAACCCTCAGCTATCACTGCCGCCGCAGCGTTCTTAGCTACGGTGTAGTTGCCCGATACCAGCGCCACACGAGCCAGCACCATGTTTGCCACGCACTGGTCGATGTCCGACGTCGACTCCATGGGATCGTAACCCTCAGCCTCGAAGATGGCCACAGCCTCCTGCAGATCGGCCGTAATTTTGGCGAATACCTCGGTCGAAGGGGTGCGACCCTTGGCGCCCTCGGTCGTACTTTCGTAGTAGGGTACGCCGGCCTTTTCCTTGCCGCCGTGCATGTAGTCGTCCTGATAGAGATTCATCAGGAAATAGTATGCCAGCGCGCGGTGGGTCATGGCCTGAGCCTTATATACGAGTGCCGCACCTTCGGCATCCTCGGGAATGAGGTCGAGGATCTGGTTGGCCATGTAAACCATCTTGTAGTAGCAGTACCAGCGGTCGGCGGTGAGCGCTGCGGTCTGCTGGCGCAGGTTCTCGAACATGTACTCGTCAGCGAACCAGTTCGAAAGGCTCGTCAACACCATGTCGTTGCCCTGCAGATCCAGACCGAAGTTCCATACCATGTAGCCGCGGTCATTGGTCGTTGCGCGACGGTTGCCGGTATGCAGGTAGTCGACCATACCGAGCATCATGGGTGCCAGTACCAGATCGGGATCTTTCTTCACCAACTCCGTCAACTGCTCGTCCGAGACCTGTTTTCCGGCCGGTTCGGTATCGAGCTCGCTTGCGCAAGAACTGAAGAGCAACGCCGCAGCGGTTACTATATATAATATGTTCTTTCTCATATTTTTCGTCCTCCTTTAATTATTACAGATTAAGTGTTACACCGAAAGTAAATGTCTTCGCCTGCGGGAACCCGAATCCGCTCTGGCCGGTATAGCCGGTACGGGGATCGAATCCGTCGTGAGCCGAAACGAAGCAGAGGTTGTCGGCACTGAAGAATACTCGTAACGACTGCACGCCAATCTTGCTCATCCACTTCTGGGGCAGGGTGTAACCTACATTGAGGTTCTTCAGGCTGAAGTACGAAGCCTTGCGGTAGAGAGCGTCGACATTCGACGCGGGGAAGTTCCACGTGCCGTTGAACATCAGTCGCGGGAACTCGGCATTGGGATTCTCTGGCGTCCACGTGTTGCCCACCAGATCGTCAGATACGGTGAATCCTGCACGGCCGGGATCGTAGAGGTTGGCCGAGTTGCCATCCCACTGACGGCCTCCGAACTGGAATGCAGCCTGAAGATTGAGGTCGAGGCCCTTCCAGCGGAACGAGGTGCGGAAACCGCCGGTCATGTCGGGCAGCGCGTCACCCACCTCATACTGGTCGGCCTCGGCGAATACCGAAGTAGTCTCACGGCCCACGATATTGCCGTCGGTGTCGGTCACGTTCTTCCAGAACAACTCGCCGCCGGTTTCGGGATCCACGCCGGCATATCCGAACAGATAGAGGTTATAGTAAGACTTGCCCTTGCCGCGCAGGAACGAACCCGAGACATAGTCGCCGCCCAGCGCGGGATTACCCAGTTCCGAGGGGAAGTCGATCAGTTTCTGGCGTGCCACGGCTCCGTTGACACTGAAGTTCCAGTATACGTTCTTGCTTTTCACCAAATCCACCGTGATGTCGAATTCAAAACCTTGGTTCTGAAGGATACCTACATTCTCCAGACGCGATGCCAAACCGGTCGACGAAGGGGTCGGGCGGCTCCAGATCAGGTCGTGGGTGCGGCGGTTGTAATAGTCAAGTGATCCGTACACGCGATTCCACAAACGGAAGTCGAGACCGAGATCGAACTGCTTGTTGCGCTCCCACGAGAGGTTGCGGTTACCCGTGCTAGCAAGCGAGAGCGACGGCTGACCGTTCGAATCCTTGATCTGCCACATGTTGGTGTAAGGATATATGGCACTCAACGAGTTGCCCGACGCACCGTAGGTGGCGCGCAGACGCAGGTCGTCCACCCAGTCCGCATCCTGCATGAAATTCTCGCTGTTGATGCGCCAAGCCGCGCCGACAGACCAGAAGTGGCCCCATTTGTCGTACTTGAAGCGCGACGAGCCGTCGTAACGGTACGATGCCGAAATGGTGTAACGCTCGTCGAAAGTGTAGTTGGCACGCATGAAGTAACCCTCGAGGGCCGTGATATTGCGGTTCGAAGTAGAACCGTCTTCATCGGGAGTTACGGCGTTACCCAGCTCGGGAATGCCCGGATAGAACACGTTCTGCTTATAGGCCTCCAGCGAGCTGTCGTCGGTCTTGCTGAACTCGTGACCGATCATCACGTCGATGTCATGTATGTCGTTCACCGATTTGGTGTAGCTAAGCAACTGCTGGGTATTGTACTGGAAGGTGTTGTAGCTGCTCTTGGCAATCCATCCGTTCGTTTGGGTACCGTAACCATACTCGTTGTTCTGGTAGCCGGTATCTTTGCGGTAAACGTTGTCGAGCGTGAAGTTGGCCGTGAACTTGAAATCCTTGAGGAAAGTGATGTCCACGTAGGCGCTGGCATAGAGGTTGTCGCGGACCGAATTGGAGATGTCGTGGCTCATCGACTGGTAGGGATGCGCCTCGTTCATGCTGTTGAACACGTCCTGCGTAGTGCCGTAGGGCGACATGGTCGATCCCATACCGTCCTCGTACATCTTGTTGCCATTCTCGTCCAGACGGATGTTACCCTCCAGATCGCGGGCGTAGTAGGGCACGGTGGGGTTCTGCCACAGCGTCCACAGGAACACGTTGCCGGTATTGGCGCCGCTGTATGCCGGGTTGTCGATGTCACGGCGCGAGAACGACACGTTGGTACCCATCTTCATCCACTTGTTGACCTGAGCGTTGAGAGCGGCACGGGCCGAGTAGCGCTTGAAGGACGACATGATCACGTAAGATGGATCCTCGAGGAAGTTGCCCGAAACGTAGTAGTCGAGTTTGTCGTTACCGCCACTTACGCTGAGCGTGTACTCCTGACGGAACGGCTTGGTGAACAGATAGTCGTCGTAATTGTCGGCATAGAGCAGACGCGCATTGGGATTCAGACGGCCGTTGTCCAGATCGATGAGTGTTTCATTGTCGGGAAGCGCATACGCCATATAGTTACCCACCATGGGGAACAGGTTTCTGTAGGCGGCGTTTGCCAACGAGGTGTGGGGCACGCCCGGATTATTATCGGCGAAGTAGTTATACAAACCGCCGTAGACATATTCGTAGTAGTCGCCCGGGTTCTGCATGGTTTCGTGCTCCTTGATACCCTGCTCGTTCCAGCCCCACTTGGCCTCGAAGGTGATGTTGGCCTTCTGGTCGCGGGCACCCTTCTTGGTGGTGACGAACACGACGCCGTTGGCAGCGCGCGAACCGTAGAGGGCGTTGGCTGCGGCATCCTTCGACACGACAACCGACTCGATGTCGAGCGGGTTGATGGTCGACAGCGCCGACGAATAGGGAACACCGTCGACGACGATGAGAGCTGCGGTTGTTCCGTTGATCGAACCCAGACCGCGGATCACGATCGTTGCATCGTTACCGGGCTGGCCCGACGAGCTGTACGACTGAACACCCGGGGCAGCGCCTTCAAGCGCGCGGCTCACCGACGATACGGTCATCTTCTGAAGATCCTTGGCCGTAACGGCTGTGATCGAACCGGTGAGGTCCTTCTTCTTCACCTCGCCGAACGTTTGCACGACAACCTGATCGATCGCCGTATAGTCGTCAGACAGAACGACTTCGATGTGCGTCTTGCCTGCAACCGGAATCTTCTGCTCCTCGTATCCGATGAACGAAACGACGAGGTTCGCGTTTGCGGGTGCGGCGATTCTGAAGCTGCCGTCCGCTCCGGTGGTGGTACCGGTGCTCGTGCCGTCGACGACGACCGACGCGCCTACTATCGGCTTGCCGGAATCGTCCTTAACACTACCGGTAATCTGCCGGTTCTGGGCCAGTGCCAACGCACCGAGGCACAAAACCGATACCATTGATAGTACAATTTTCCTAACCATAAGCATTTGTTTTTGTACGTTTGTTTTATTTACGTAGATTATACTTTTTAATATAAAATACACCGACAAAGGTATGGATTAAATCCATAATTATCAAATAATTTTAATATAAAACAACGATAAGTAAAACAAATAGGTTATTCTGCGTCTGAAAGTTACTACATGAAAGCCGGGAATGGCGGTTTGCTATCAATGTGTAAGATATATGCATAACCGCATTAATGACGCATATTTTTATTCGATATTTATGCGAAAAAACGAAAGTAAAACGCATATCCATTATGACGGATCGTAACCGGCGGGCCTGAAAATTTGTGTTGCGGACAAAGGATTTTTTTGCCCGGGGCGCCGATTATCTGCATCCGGGCAGACGATGCGGAATATCGTAATAAGAGTCGATATTTTTCGACGCACGGTGCATTTCCGACGATACCGAGGCCTGCAGGACCTTGGCGTAGATCTGTGTGGTTTTGATGTCGGTATGGCCCAGCATACGGCTCACGACCTCGATGGGAACACCGTTTGCGAGTGTCACGGTGGTGGCGAACGTGTGGCGCGCAGAATGGAACGTCAGCGGGCGGTCGATGCCCGCCTGCCACAGGGCCGTGCGCAGCATACGGTTGCACCAGCCGTTGGACGACAGCGGGAACAAAGGTTGGAAATCGTCACCGCTGTAATATTTCAGAATCAGTCTGTGCGGCAACTGCAACAACGGCACATTCACGCTCGTGCGGGTTTTCATTCGGCGGGTGGCGATGTAGAGTTTTCCGTTGCGGCCCACCACGTCGTTCATCGAGAAGCGTCTGATGTCGGAGAACGACAGTCCGGTAAAGCAGCTGAACAGAAAGGCGTCGAGCACCAGCTGCCGGGGCGGGGATTCGAGCGTCACGCCGAGCAGACGCCGCAGCTCGTCCTTCATCAGAAAATTCCTGTCGGTGCGCTCGGCGTGCAGCTTATATCCGGAGAAGGGATTGCGGCCGATCAGTCCGCGGCTTGCGGCGAGCAGAAGTATGTGCTTGAATGCTATCATGTATATCCAGATGGTGTTGGTGCTGCATCCCATATCCTCGGACAGCCAGCGATGAAAATCGCACACGAATGCGTGATCGACCCTCTTCAGCGATATGTCGGTCAGATTGTAACGGCACAGGATGTAGTTCTGGAGATGGCCGCACACATACCTATATTTATATAGAGTGCTTTTGCTGCGGTTGACACCCACCATCTGCTCGAAATCGGCGTTGTGGTCGCGGAAAAAACTGATGAGTCCCGCCGATCCGTCGTCGTTCCCGAGGTATGTCCGGCGCACGGCCTGCGGAGTAAGCTCCTCGGACGAGCGCAGGGTCTTCATGTAGGCGTCGTAGACCGAGTAATATATCTCGTCGAGCAGACCGTTTATACGGCGCGCCTCGTCGCTGCGTCCGGTCAGCCGCTTGCGTTCGGCGCTCCACATGCGCCGATCGGCGGACAGCGATGTTGAAAAAGAACAAAATCGTCCGTTTACGGAAATGCGACACATGATCGGCATCCTTCCGTTCTTAAGTTTTTCCTTGCGTTTTACGTAGAAAAGGATCTTGAACTGGTTTCTCATAATGGTATGGGGTTAAGTAATGGAAAATATTCGCAATGCTACTCCGGAGTGCATGCAATAAATTAATAATTAATAATTTGATCCGTCGGCGGCAGGATCGCTGCAAGTAACGGGAATAGCGTTTTTTCCGCTCGCGGCGCTCATCTGCAATGTCTTCCGGACATGTGTGGCAGCGGTTAGGTCTTTATATTAAA
>CAZFIN010000041.1:0-16811 GCA_964519525.1 uncultured Alistipes sp.
CTCTGGGCGGAAGTCGTGCCCCCATTCCGATATGCAGTGCGCCTCGTCGATGGCATAGAACGAGATTTTGATCTTGCGCAGGAACGCCACGTTATCCTCCTTTGTCAGCGACTCGGGTGCGAAGTAAAGCAGTTTCGTCTTGCCGGCCAGAACATCGCTGCGGACCTGATTTATGGCGGTCTTGTTGAGCGACGAATTGAGGAAATGCGCTATACCCGACTCGGTGGAGAAGGTGCGCATGGCATCGACCTGATTCTTCATCAGGGCGATAAGGGGCGATATGATGATCGCCACACCGTCCATGATAAGCGCCGGCAGCTGGTAGCACAGCGATTTGCCGCCTCCCGTAGGCATCAGAACGAACGTATCGCGTCCCGCCAGCAGATTGCGGATCACAGCCTCTTGATTCCCTTTGAACGAGGTGAACCCGAAGTACTCCTTCAGTTTGTCATGCAAAAGAGTGTTTTCTTGTTCCATCATTTATTAATGTTCTAAACAGCCTGCTTCGTCGCAAAACAGGAATTTTCATGTAAAGATAAAACTTTTTCTCGAAAAAATGATAACTTTGTAGAAAATTTCAACGATTATGCGCCTGTTCACAAGCGAGCTTGTCAAAAAGTACAAATCGCGCACCGTGGTGAATCACGTAACCATAGATGTCAATCAAGGAGAGATCGTGGGTCTGCTCGGTCCCAACGGTGCGGGCAAGACCACTACCTTTTATATGATAGTAGGTCTGATCAAGCCCAACGAAGGCAAGATTTTCCTTGAGAACGACAGCGGCGAGGTGGCCGAACTGACCGACGAACCGGTCTACCGGCGTGCACAGATGGGCGTAGGCTATCTGGCGCAGGAGGCGTCGGTGTTCAGGCGTCTGAGCGTGGAGGACAACATCAGGGCAGTACTGGAGATGACCTCATACAGCAAGGAGTATCAGCGCGAGCGTGTCGAGGCGCTGATCGAGGAGTTCCGTCTCCAGAAAGTACGCAAGAGTCTGGGAATACAGCTCTCGGGCGGCGAGCGCCGACGCACCGAGATCGCGCGCGCCGTGGCCATAAACCCGGCGTTCATACTGCTCGACGAACCGTTCGCCGGCGTGGACCCGATAGCCGTCGAGGACATACAGAGCATCGTGGCCACGCTGAAAAACAAAAACATAGGCGTGATTATCACCGACCACAACGTCGACGAGACGCTGGCCATCACCGACCGCACCTATCTGCTCTACGAAGGCAAGATACTGAAAACCGGTTCGGCCGAGGATCTGGCTAACGACGAGATGGTGCGCAAGGTCTATTTGGGCAAGAATTTCCAGCTGCGACGCAATCCCGCCGCGGAAAGCCCCGGGCCGGACGACAACACGAAACATTAACCTCAAAATATGGACAAAACCGTCTCCGCGGGGAGCGTAAAAGGAACGATAGCCCCGCCAAGTTCGAAAAGTTACGCACAACGCGCCATAGCGCTCGCGCTGCTGGCCGAAGGACGCACCACGCTGCGGAACATCGAGTTCTGCAAGGATACGCGCTCGGCACTGTCGTGCATCGAGGCGCTGGGTGCCAAGGTGTCGCAAACCGACGACACGACCATCGCCATCGACGGTGGCCTCCACCCGGCCGCCGACACGTTGCACGTAGGCGAATCGGGACTGGCCACAAGGCTGTTCACCCCCATAGCATCGCTCAACTCGACACCGATACGCATAACGGGCGAAGGCACGCTGCTGCACCGCCCCATGATAATGATGATCGAGCCTCTGCGACAGCTGGGCGTAAAGGTGCGCGACGGCGGCGGTTATCTGCCTTTCGAGGTGCAGGGCCCCATACACGGCGGACGGATAGAGGTGGACGGAAGCGTATCGTCGCAGTTCATCACCGGACTGATGCTCGCGCTGCCGCTGGCCGGGGAGGATACCGAACTGTTCGTAAACAGGGCCGTATCGACACCCTATCTCGACATGACAATAGACACGGCGCACCGTTTCGGAGTGGAGATCATGCACCACAGCGGCGACTACTCGCAGTTCTTCATCGAGGGACGGCAGAGATACACACCGGCCGACATAGCCATCGAGGGCGACTGGAGTGCCGCGGCCACCATGCTCGTGGCGGGAGCCATAGCGGGCGAGGTGACGGTGAAAAACATATCGACGCTGTCGAAGCAGGCCGACACGGCTATATGTCACGCGCTGGAGCGCGCCGGAGCAGGCATAATAATCGAGCGCGACTCGATAACCGTGTCGAAGCGCAAGCTGCGCGGATTCACGTTCGACGCCACCAATGCGCCCGACCTGTTCCCCGCGCTGGCGGCACTCGCCGCGGCGGCCGAGGGCGAAAGCGTGCTCATAGGTACGGAGCGGCTGCTGCACAAGGAGAGCGACCGTGCCGAGGCCATACGCCGTGAATACGAGAAAGTGGGCATCGAGGTCGACCTGAGCGAGGATAACGTCATGAAGATACGCGGCGGCGAGATACGGCCCGCGACCGTCTTCAGCCACAACGACCACCGCATGGCCATGTCGATGGCCATATCGGCGCTGAGGTGCGACGGCGAAGTGAATATAGAGAACGCGGAATGCGTGGAGAAGAGCTATCCGGCATTTTTCGACGATCTGGAGTCGATAACTGCAAGATAGCACCGTAAACGTACACATTGCACATGAACACTTTCGGAAACAAGTTCAGGATATCGCTCTGGGGCGAATCGCACGGAGCGCAGGTAGGAGTAGTAATCGACGGAGTACCGGCCGGCATTCCGCTCGCGGAGCACGATTTCGAGGCGGATCTCGCACGCAGACGCGCCGGAGCCGCAGGCACCACGCCGCGCAAGGAGAGCGACGCGCCGCACATAGTGTCGGGCGTATACGAGGGATACACCACCGGAGCGCCGCTCGCGGTGGAGTTCCTGAACGAGAACACGCGCTCGGGCGACTACCGCAACCTCGTAACCCATCCGCGTCCGTCGCACGCCGATCTGGTGGCGCGGCAGAAGTTCGGCGGATTCAACGATCCGCGCGGCGGAGGACACTTCTCGGGACGCATAACGCTGGCCTTGGTAGCGGCGGGAACGGTCGCCAAAAAGATACTCGGCGAGGAGGTCAGGTTCACGACGGAAATAACGGAGATAGGCGGATCGCGCGACAAGAAGGAGTTCGACGGAGTGATAGAACGCGCCCGCATGGAGCAGGACTCGGTGGGAGGCATCGTGGAGTGCCGTGCCGAAGGCGTTCCCGCAGGATGGGGAGAGCCGTTCTTCGACTCGGCCGAAAGCGTGATAGCACACCTGCTGTTCTCGGTTCCTGCCGTCAAGGGCGTAGAGTTCGGCGCCGGATTCGAAGCTGCCCGCATGACCGGATCGCAGCACAACGATCCGATAGCCGACGCCGACGGGCATACGGCCACCAACCACGCCGGCGGCATAGTGGGCGGCATAACAAACGGCAACACGATAACGGTGCGCGCGGCGGTGAAACCCACGGCCTCGATCTCACGCGAACAGCAGACCTACAACTTCGGGACGGGAGAAGTGGACACTCTCGTAATCAAGGGGCGCCACGACGTGTGCATAACGCTCCGCGCCGCTGTGGTGGTCGAGGCGGCTATAGCCGTAGCACTCGCCGAGCTGAAACTTCAGGCTCCGAGATGAAAGCCTCGCGAGCCGAAATAACCGGTTACCTGCGCCGGAGGATGGGATCGCTGTATCCGCCCGAAGAGACCCGGCGCATAGCGCTCATGGCGGCGGCGGCATTGAGCGACGATCCGGAAACGAAATTTCTGACCGATCCGAACGAAATAATAGAGATCGGCGATGCGGAACGCGCCGCCGGGGAGCTCGCGGAGGGCAGACCGGTACAATATGTGACGGGCGAGGCCGATTTCTGCGGTCTGCGGTTCGCGGTTCGCGAAGGCGTGCTGATCCCGCGTCCGGAGACCGAGGAGCTCGTGATGTGGGCCGAGCAGAAGGCCGCCGGATCGGTACGTCCGAGAATCCTCGACGTATGTACCGGCAGCGGCTGCATAGCGCTCGCGCTCGCACGGCGCATAAGCGACGCCCGGGTGACCGCGGTCGACATATCGGACGACGCGCTTGCCATTGCACGGGAGAATGCCCGACGGCTGAGCGCTGATGCCGAGATCGTGAAGGACGATGCGCTCGGCGGAATGGAGAGTCTCAAGGGTCGGAAATTCGATATCATCGTATCGAACCCGCCGTACATACCGCGTTCGGAAATGGCGGCCATGCACATAAACGTGACGCGGTACGAACCGCACCTGGCCCTGTTCGTCGACGATGCGGACCCGCTGGCATTCTACCGCGCGATAGCGCGGGCGGCAAACGGAATGCTGGAGGAAAACGGGTCGCTGCTGTTCGAGGTACACGAACGTCTGGCCGGAGAGACCGCCGAACTGTTGCGCGGAGAGGGATTCGCACACACCGAAATAAGGAGAGACTGTTTCGATAAGCAGCGTATGATATGCGGCAGCAAAAGCAGACCATAGGGACGGCCGGGAAACGCACCAAGACGGCCGAACAGGCGCTCGCCTCGCTGATGAGGCTGTGCGCACGTGCCGAGCGTTCGTCGGGCGACGCCATGCGCCTGATGAACACGTGGGGCGTTCCGCACGAGCAGCGCGCCGGCGTGCTGCAAAGACTGCTGCGCGAGAGATTCATCGACGACAGACGTTACGCCGAGGCCTTCGCAAGGGAGAAGACCAACCTCAGCGCATGGGGCGAGTACAAGATACGCACGGCCCTGCGCCGCAAGGGAATATCCGACGCCGTAATCGCCGAGGCCATGCAGGCCGTACCGTCGGCACAGAGCACCGAGCGGCTCGCCGGCCGGCTCGCGCGCAAGATGAAAAGCCTGAAATACGACAGCACCTACCAGCTACGGACCAAACTGATACGCCACGGCATGTCGCTCGGCTACCCGATGGACGACGTAATGGCATGCGTAGACGAGATAACCCGTAATATGGAAGAACCATGCGACGACAATACACTCTTTTTCTGACTATTTTCCTCGTTGTAACAGCCGCGGCACAGGCACAGCGGCTCGATCCCGCGTATTACGAATATCCGCTGAAGAATGTAGCCGGTTACTACTCGGCCAACTTCGGCGAGATGCGCCCCAACCATTTCCACTCGGGGACCGATCTCAAGACGGACGGCGTGGAGGGCAAAAGCGTAATCGCCGCGGCCGACGGATATGTAGCACGCATACTGCAATCGCCGTCGGGATACGGACTCGCACTGTACATAGCACATCCGAACGGCACTACGACCGTCTACGGACATCTGTCGCGGTTCCGCAAGGACATAGCCGATTTCGTGTTCGAGGAGCGGCACCGGCAGCAGAGAAGCCGCATCGACGTGACATGCCCGCCCGACAGATTCCCGGTCAGACGCGGCGAGGAGATAGCGCGGTCGGGAAACACCGGATCGTCGATGGGACCGCACCTGCACTATGAGATCCGCGACACCAAGACGCAGAAAACCCTCAACGTAATAGCACAGGGTGTGCTGAAACCAAAGGACGGAATAGCGCCGTACATCATGAAGGTGCATTACATCGAGGTGGACACCGTAGCCGGCGTGCCGCTCAACAGCACGCGGGCGAGTTACACGGTACGCAAGGCCGACGGCAACACATACCGCCTCGCACAGCAGTCACCGGTGAAAGTGGGACGCAGGGGATACTTCGTGATAGAGGCGTCGGACAGAAAGGACGACTGCGCCAATACATACGGAATATACCATCTCACGGCCAAAGTCGACGGACAGACGTTCTTCGAATACCGCAACGACGGATTCACGTTCGACCTGTCACGCTACTGCAACGCCGTAGCCTACTACCCAATTCAGCGCAGTTCGCGCAACGAGGCGTTGCGTCTGGCAGCCGTGCAGGGCGGAACGAAGGCGTTCTACCCCACCATACGCGACAACGGACTGATAACGACTGCCAAGGAGGGCCATAAAAGAACCGTCAGCATCACGGCCGACGACGACTGCGGCAACTCGTCGACACTCGAATTCACGATAGAGGGCAAGCCGGACGCCGACTGTTTCCGCGGCGCAATCGACGGCGACGGCAGGATCGTGCGTTTCGACCGCGACTTCGCCGCCAAGGCCGACGACACGTTCAGCGTAGTCATTCCCAAAGGGGCGCTGTACGAATCGGCGGCACTGCGCATAGCCCGCTCGGCCGTAACGCCCAAGGCCGACTCGACGGTAAGGATACTGTCGCCCGCATACGACACGGGCGACCGCAGCATCCCGCTGCAGAAGAGCATGGCCGTAGTATTCACGGCGCCCGTGGACGAGGCGTTGCAGGCGCGCACCGTGATGGCTGCGGTGTCCCCCAGCGGCAGCATATCGTATGCCGGAGGGACATACCGTCACAACCGTCTGACGTGCCGCACGTCGACATTCGGCACGTACTGCCTCGCGGCCGACATCACGCCGCCCGTGATAAAGCCTCTGTTCGCCGACGGAGAGGATTGCCGGGGCCGCGACCGCATAGCGTTCCGCATAACGGACAATTTCTCGGGCATAGCCTCCTATACCGTCACTGTCGACGGCCGCTGGGTGGCGGTGGATCTCGCACACGGACGTGCGTCGGTAGACCTGCGGGCCGAGGGCATAGGCGGCGGTACGGAGCACGCGGTGGAGTTCGTACTCGCCGACAACTGCGGCAACCGTACGGTATGGCACGGAACCATAGTGCGATAGACGCACCGGAAGATCGTGCGCACGAATGCCCGAATGTCGCCCTGACAGCACACATGAACCGACATGCGGAGCGTAAACAGCCCCATAAAACCGGAACGGGATAAAATTGTATATAGTTGTCTAATTTTGTATTTTTGCAACGAATAAAACCGAAACCTTAATTGACTATGTTAAAGAAGAGTATTCTCGCACTGCTCGCCGCAGTCTCGGTGACCGCGGCTCAGGCACAGAAAGAGGAGTTCTCGCCCGTAGACTACGTAAGCCCGCTGGTAGGCACACAGTCGTCGTTCGAGTTGTCGACCGGCAACACCTACCCCGCTATCGCACGTCCGTGGGGTATGAACTTCTGGACCCCGCAGACGGGAGAGATGGGAAACGGATGGCAGTATGTCTACACCGACCACAAGATACGCGGATTCAAGCAGACGCACCAGCCAAGCCCGTGGATCAACGACTACGGACAGTTCTCGCTGATGCCGGTTGTGGGCGCCCCCAAGTTCGATCAGGACGAGCGCGCAAGCTGGTTCTCGCACAAGGGCGAGGAGGCCAAGGCATACTACTATAAGGTGTATCTGGCGGAGCACGACGTGGTGACCGAGTTCACCCCGACCGACCGCGCCGCGCTGTTCCGTTTCACATTCCCCGAGTCGAAGGACTCGTACGTCGTGGTCGATGCCTTCGACCGCGGATCGTATGTCAGGATCGACAAGGCCAACAACCGCATCACCGGTTACACCACACGCAACAGCGGCGGCGTACCGCGCGACTTCAAGAACTATTTCGTCGTCGAGTTCGACAAGCCGTTCGAATATGTGGCCACGTTCGCCGACGGACAGCTGCATGAGAACGTCACCGAACAGCAACAGAACCACACCGGTGCCGTGATAGGCTTCGCCACCCGAAAAGGCGAGCATGTGCATGCACGCGTGGCCTCGTCGTTCATCAGCCCCGAGCAGGCGCTGGTGAATCTGCGGGAGCTGGGCGGCGACTCGCTGGAAGAACTGAAGGAGAAGGGACGCAAGGCGTGGAACGAGGTGCTGGGACGCATCGAGGTGAGCGGCGGCGACCTCGACCAGTACCGAACGTTCTACTCGTGTCTGTACCGGTCGACGCTCTTCCCCCACAAGCTGCACGAGGTGGCCGAGAACGGCGAGGTGCTGCACTACAGCCCCCACAACGGCAAGGTGGAGAAGGGTTACTTCTACACCGGCACCGGATTCTGGGATACGTTCCGCTGTCTGTTCCCGCTGCTGAACATGCTCTATCCCTCGGAGAACCTGAAGATGCAGGAGGGACTTCTGAACGTATACCGCGAAAGCGGCTTCTTCCCCGAGTGGGCCAGCCCGGGACACCGCGGCTGTATGATAGGCAACAACTCGGCGTCGGTGCTTGTCGACGCATGGATGAAGGGTGTGAAGGTGACCGATCCCGAAACCATGTACGCGGGACTCGTCCACGGAGCCAACAACGTGCATCCCCGCGTAAGCTCGACCGGCCGCCGCGGATACGAGTACTACAACACGCTGGGTTATGTGCCTTACGACGTCGACATTAACGAGAATGCCGCACGCACGCTCGAATACGCTTACGACGACTGGTGCATCTACCGCATGGCCAAGGAGCTCAAACGTCCCAAGGAGGAGATCGACCTCTACGCCAAGCGCGCCATGAACTACCGCAACGTGTTCGATCCGGAAACGCGTCTCATGCGCGGCCGCAACAGGAACGGCGAATTCATGAAACCGTTCTCGCCGCTTAAATGGGGCGACGCCTTCACCGAGGGCAACAGCTGGCACTACACGTGGTCGGTATTCCACGACCCGCAGGGACTCATCGACCTCATGGGCGGCGACGAGAAGTTCGTCGAGATGCTCGACTCGGTATTCACCGTACCTCCCGTTTTCGACGACAGCTACTACGGAGGCACCATCCACGAGATACGCGAGATGACCGTGATGAACATGGGTAACTACGCCCACGGCAACCAGCCCATACAGCACATGATCTACATGTACGACTATGCACGCCAGCCGTGGAAGGCACAGCACTGGCTGCGCGAGGTGATGAACCGTTTCTACTCGGCTTCGCCCGACGGCTACTGCGGCGACGAGGACAACGGCCAGACCTCGGCATGGTACGTATTCTCGGCACTCGGATTCTACCCCGTATGCCCCGCCACGGACCAGTACATAATGGGAGCGCCGCTGTTCAAGAAGGCTATGATCCATCTGGAGAACGGCAAGACGTTCGAGATATCGGCCCCCGGGAACAGCGCCGACAACATCTACATCGACGATCTGAAGCTCAACGGCAAACGCTACACGCGCAACTACGTTACGCACGGCGATCTGATGAACGGAGGACGAATGGACATTACCATGTCGGCAACCCCCAACACCAAGCGCGGAACCGGCGACAAGGACCGCCCCTACTCGTTCTCGCTCGACAAGAAATAATGCAACAACCATAAAAAACGACGACGAATGAAAATTCGAATACCGATATCGTCAGCAATCCTCGCCCTCGTGCTCGTTACGGCATGCGGGGGCGAGGATTATGCTTCGAAGGTCGATCCGCTCATCGGCTCGGGAGCGCACGGACATGTGTTCGTAGGTGCGAGCGTACCAAACGGAATGGTACAGATAGGCCCGCAGAACATACACAAGGGATGGGACTGGTGTTCGGGGTATCACCACTCCGACAGCATACTGATAGGTTTTTCGCACACCCACCTCAGCGGAACGGGATGCGCCGATCTGGGCGACGTGCTGCTGATGCCGTTCACCGGCGAGGTGCGCACCGCACGCGGCGAGCAGAACGACATCACCGGTTCGTGCGCGTCGCTCTACTCGCATGACAAGGAGACTGCAAGACCCGAATACTACTCGATCTGTCTTCAGGACGGAACCCGGGCGGAACTTACGGCCACCGAGCGCACGGCGCTGCACCGCTACACCTTCCCTGCGGGAGAGACCCCGCATCTGCTGATAAACCTGCGCGAAGGCAACGGCGACCGTTCATACGAAACTATGCTGCGACTCGTCGACCGGTACACGATAGAGGGCTACCGCTTCTCGCGCGGCTGGAGTCCGGGGCACAAGGTGTATTTCACGCTGCGCAGCGAACAGCCCATACGGGAACTCGCTCTGTTCGACAACGACACGCCGGCCGAAGGCGACTCTCTGACGGCCGAAGGCGTGAAGGGTGTCGTCAGCTTCGACGGCGATCCGCGCAAGGTGGAGTTGCGCGTGGCGCTGTCGTCGGTAAGCTGCGAGAATGCCCGGTTGAACATGGAGGCCGAAACCGACGGATTCCGGTTCGAACGGGTGATGGCCGATGCGAAACGCAAGTGGAACGACCGGCTGGGCAGTGTCAGGATCACAAGCGCCGACCGTCGTGCGGAACGGATATTCTATACGGCGATGTACCACGCTTTCATAGCGCCGACGATATACTGCGACGTGAACGGCGAGTTCCGCGGGATAGACGACCGTGTGCGCAAGGCGCCCGAAGGCGGAATCAACTACTCGACATTCTCGCTGTGGGACACCTACCGCACGCTCAACCCGCTGCTCACTATTCTGCGCCCCTCGATGGTGAGCGACATAGTCAATTCGTTCCTGAGCATATATGACGAGCAGGGAAAACTGCCGATATGGACACTCGTAAGCGGCGAAACCAACTGCATGCCCGGTTACAGTTCGGTACCTATCATAGCCGACGCATACAACAAGGGCATAGGCGGATACGATGCCGGGAAGGCTCTTGATGCGATGGTCGCCACAGCCACCAATCCGCGGCAGAACGGTGTGGCATATCTCATGGATAAGGGTTACATTCCGTGCGACAAGGTGCACGAGGCCACATCCATAGCGCTCGAATATGCGGCCGACGACTGGGGAACCGCCCTCATGGCGAAGAAAATGGGACGCGATGACATATACCGCCGTTTCATCGAACGCGGACGTTACTACCGCACATACTTCGACTCCGATATCAAATTCATACGTCCGCGCATGGACGACGGCACTTGGCGCACGCCTTACGATCCGTTCAAGTCGGTACACTCGGTAGGCGACTTCACCGAAGGCACCGGATGGCAATACACGTTTTTCGTTCCACAGCATCCCGAGGGTCTGATAGAGCTGATGGGCGGTGACGAACCGTTCGCGGCCAAACTCGACTCGCTGTTCACCGTCGAAGGCGACATGGGTGCCGAGGCATCGAGCGACATAAGCGGCCTGATAGGCCAATACGCCCACGGCAACGAACCGAGTCACCATGTGGCATACCTCTATCCATACGCCGGTCAGCAATGGAAAACGGCCGAAACGGTGCGCCGCATCGACCGCGACTTCTACACCGACCGGCCCGACGGAATCATCGGCAACGAGGACTGCGGCCAGATGTCGGCATGGTACATAATGTCGGCTATGGGATTCTATCAGGTGAATCCGTCGAACGGAGTGTTCGTATTCGGCAGCCCGCTGTTCCCCCGTATCAGCGTGGAACTGGAGAACGGCAGACGTTTCACCGTCACGGCCGAGGGCAATGACGAGCGTAACATCTACATCCAGTCGGCGACGCTTAACGGACAGCCCTACGACAAATCGTACATAACATACAACGACATAATGGCGGGCGGAGAGCTCCGTTTCATGATGGGCGACACACCCAACATGAATTTCGGCGCCGCACGCGAGTGCAGGCCTACAAGCGCGGAGTAGCCGCATCGGGCGCGTCCGCGGGGCAAATTCTGTTTTTACGAACCACCCCCAGCCGGAATAATTTCCGGCTGGGGGTAATTCATTTCACAACCATGTCGGACCGTCCGCACCAACCGCAATTACTTCGCACGCATTCGCCGCAAAAAAACAGCGGCAGAACCGGCGGCACACGGTATGAATATTCAGGCAACGATACACCACAAAAAGACAGACACGAAACAAAGTTCCGTGTCTGTCAACATATTACATTGTCGCAAACATCAGTGATTCCGGCGGGATTCGAACCCACGACCCACAGCTTAGAAGGCTGTTGCTCTATCCAACTGAGCTACGGAACCATCGACGTCATGCGCACGACGCGCATTCGCATTGCAAAAGTAAGTTATTTATTTCTTTTATCCAAAACAAACCCGCATTTACCCTGACCTAATTTACACATCACGATCGTCGAATACATCCGGCAACCATACGGACGGACCTATGACAAGTCCAAACACGCATGATTCTGCCGACGGTATAATATAGCCGTAACCGTACCTTGAAACCACAATCGCCGCGGAACCGTTCAACATAACGCAGGAAATATCTTCCGATAATATACAAATAATATATTGAACATATTCTTTCCATTATCAATTGATCAGTTCAGTAAAAACAAATCGACAGCACACTATTTCCGACATTACATTATGCCATAAATACAGTCGGCGGATAAATACCCGGCATGTGGCAAGGCTAATCGGCTGCAAAAATTGTAATAAACTACCGTAATACCGACAAATTAATACAATATTATTTTCAAATACGATTTTTATTAGTAACTTAAAATCGCAATTTGGAAAATAAACTTCAAATACAACGACCATACAGTGTAAATTATCGGCCGTAAATGCTAAAAATATACAATTTTAAACTGAACAAAATACTAACAAAACCTCTGAACCATGAAGAAGCAAGATTACACAGCACCTGAAATCGAAATTATCACGATCGTACCGGAGAAGGGATATGCCGCAAGTCCGGGAGCCCCGATATCACCGTGGGACCAAGGTAACTTCTAACCTCTAAAAACGAAACCGCATGAAACGGACAGCCATAACAGCGACGGTGCTTACAATGACAATGCTTTTCGCCGCCTGCGACAACGGCGACACCTCAACCCGACAGCAAGGAACCACTCTTCGAGCGAGGCATGCCGACGCGACACGCACGCAATTCGACGGAGCAGCCACGACATGGAGCGAGGGCGACGCCATGACAATATTCATAAGCGACGGAACCGCCAACGACGCCTACACGTTCGAAACGCATGATCCGGCCGGCGGAATCTTCCACTGCGACGACGTGATTCTCGACGGACAGACCCAGTACCTTTACCATGCGGTATGGCCGGCCTGCACGACGGACACCAGCGGCGAGATAAAGCTGAACATAGGCGCTGCAGTACAGACGCAGAGCGGCAGTTCGACGGCACACATAGCCGCCCTCGACCCGCTGACCGGACAGGCATCGGGCAAACCGGCAGACACCGTGATCGAGATGAAACACTCGGCCGCACTGCTGAAGCTCGTCATACGCAATGCCACCGGCGCGGCCATCTCCGGAATAAGAAGCGTGAGAATAACCGCACCCGAAGGAACGACTATTGCGGGCGAATATCAGTTCGACCCAGCAACGGGAACGATAAGCGGAACCGCGGACAAGGTCGGCAACACGATACATCTCAAGACGGCAGAATCGGGCCAGCTGGCCGACGGCGGTGAATTTACGGCATGGGCCGCAGCTACTCCGTTCGAAATAACGGCCGGCAAGACCCTGACATTCACCGTGACCGACGACAACGGAATAGTTTATAGGACCGACAAAACGCCCGACGAGGCGTTGTCGTTTCCGGCCGGCAGGATAATGTCGACTGTGCTGGAACTGTCCGACGCCACCGCCATGAACGAAATAACGGTAAACGTGGATTTCACCGATCCGGAGATATATCCCGAAGGATTCCCGACCTCGGAGAAGGACAAAATCTCATCAGGAACATACCTGCTGGGCGACTACATTTTCACTATAAACTGCGATACCTATTATTATAAAAGTAATAATTATATCTGTTTCTACGGATTGACCAAAAGCAACAAGCCTGCCACAATCTGTATTCCGCAGATAAAAGGATACAGACCGGCAGCAATAGCCGTTTCGGTCCATGATTCATCAAATAATCAGAATACACGGCTATCTGTTATAAACGAAGACGGCAACATTATGGAGAATCAGTCGGCTAAATACCCGACTTCGAATCCTACGGCATGGACATACACGCAAACCAACAATTCAACGCGGTATTATATAAAAATCGAAGGCATGGTGAATGCCGAGAGGCAATGTCACGTAACCGGCATCAGTATAACATACGATAAAATATAACGAGCAGAAAACAAGCATAAATAAGAAATGTTTTTCGTACTTTTGTCATCTGATTATCAAAAAACGTTTCAGAATGGCAAAAGTAGTTGTCGGACTCTCCGGAGGCGTAGACTCGTCGGTGGCGGCATATCTTCTCAAACAGCAGGGACACGAGGTCATTGGACTCTTCATGCGCAACTGGCACGATACGGCAGGAACACTCGAAGGCGACTGCCCGTGGCATGACGACCAGATGTTCGCGGAACTGGTGGCCAAACGGCTCGACATACCGTTCCGTTACGTCGACCTGTCAGACGAATACCGCCGGAGGGTCGTAGACTACATGTTCGCCGAATACGAACACGGACGCACACCCAATCCCGACGTGCTGTGCAACCGCGAGATAAAATTCGATGCATTCCTGAAAGAGGCCCTGAAACTCGGTGCCGACTTCGTCGCCACGGGACACTACTGCCGCAAAGCCGAACTGACGCGCGACGGGCATACCGTATACCGGTTGCTCGCGGGTGCCGACGGCAACAAGGACCAGAGCTATTTCCTCTGCCAGCTTTCGCAGGAGCAGTTGCGGTATGCGTTGTTTCCTGTCGGCGATCTGCTCAAGCCCGAGGTACGGCGCATAGCCGAGGAACAGCGGCTCGCCACGGCCAAACGCAAGGACTCGCAGGGGATATGCTTCGTGGGCAAGGTCGACCTGCCCGTGTTCCTCCAGCAGAAACTGTCCGCCCGACAGGGAAACGTCCACGAGATACTCCCCTCGTGGACCGGATATGCGCGGAGGGCCGGAGAAACGGAGCTGCACGATCTTGCCGAACCGCACCGCTACACGGTGCGCGACGGCAAAAAGATAGGGACACACAACGGGGCGCATTTCTATACCATAGGCCAACGCAAGGGACTTGGAATAGGCGGCCGCAAGGAGTCGCTGTTCGTTTTGGCGACCGACGTGGAGCAGAACGTGATCTACGTAGGCGAAGGCGATGCCCATCCCGGACTGTACCGCCGGGCGTTGCGGCTGAGCGATGACGAAATACGGTGGATCGACCCGGCCGACACGATGAACGCAGGCGAAAGACGGCGATACAGCGTGAGAATACGCTATCGCCAGCCGTTGCAGCAGGCGGAGCTTATCCGCCGCGAGGACGGAATGTACATACTGTTCGACGAACCGCAGCGCGGCATGGCGGCAGGCCAGTTCGCCGCATGGTATGACGGCGCGATACTGGTCGGATCGGGAGTAATCGAAAGATAAGTGTGAAGGCGATAATATTTGCCATACTGTCATTGTGCGGCATAGGCATCGCCGCCGCACAACCCGTTGCGGACAGGAGCCCGAGAAGGACGCAGCCGCCGCAGATGACACCATATTCAGGACTGTTCGGTGTGGCATTCTACGATGTCGACGCGCTTTACGACACCATACCGTCGCGATTCTACGACGACCGGGCATACACTCCGCAGGGCCGCATGCGATGGGACGGACAACGTTACCGCTGCAAGATCGCCAACACGGCCCGGGTGATCGACTCAATGGCGATGGATATAGTGGCGCTGTACGGAGTGGAGAACGAGCAGGTCGTACGCGACATAGCGGAGGCATGCGGGAACGACTACGCATACATACACTGCACGAACGACGGTGACCGCGGTTTGGATTTTGCATTGCTCTACTTCGGGGATTCGTTCTTTCCGGAGCGTGTCACGCCATGGCGCGGGGCATTGTGCGTGGAGGGCGAGGCCGCGGGCAAACAACTGGCTGTGATAGTCACACACCGGTCGGCATCGCTCGGAGTGCTGATTGACGAGAGGGGATTGCTGGAAAGCGATACTAATATTATAATCCTCGGATTGTTCAATAATTCAAATTTTAACAAATACGGTCTCACCGACTGCACGACGCATGCCGAGAAAGCGGGACGGGGCAACAGATTCCGCGACGGACGCTGGGAGATGCGCGACCGTATAGCGACCGATATTTCCGGCGGCAGCCGTTGCGACGTTTACGCACGAAGCTGGATGCTGCTGCCCGACGGCCGTCCGCATCCCACTTTCGACCGCACGAAATACTACGGCGGGTACGGCAGTTATCTGCCCGTATTCATTTATTTCGACAAAACATTTGGATATTAATAAAAAAGTTATAATTTTGTATAATCATTGTGTGCGAAATACGAACTGATTTCTATAATAAATTTCTAAAAACCAAAATTATGGCAGACGTAAAACGTGTCTACACCTTCGGTAACAAAGAGGCCGAGGGTAACGGAAAGATGAGAGAACTGCTTGGTGGAAAGGGTGCCAATCTGGCCGAGATGAACCTGATAGGCATTCCGGTTCCCCCGGGATTCACAATAACCACCGAGGTATGCGCCGAGTATTACCGTCACGGCAAGGAGGCCGTCATCGAGATGCTCCGTCCCGAGGTGGAGAAGGCCATGAAGAACATCGAGAACCTCACCGGCATGAAGTTCGGCGACCGCGAGATGCCGCTTCTGGTGTCGGTGCGTTCGGGCGCACGCGCCTCGATGCCGGGCATGATGGATACGATCCTCAACCTCGGCATGAACGACGAGGCTGTGGAGGCCGTGGCCAAGCGCACGGGCAATCCACGCTTCGCATGGGATTCGTACCGCCGTTTCGTACAGATGTACGGCGACGTGGTGCTGGGCATGAAGCCCGCATCGAAGGAGGATCACGATCCGTTCGAGGTGCTGATCGACGAGCAGAAGAAAAAACGCGGCGTGAAGATGGATACCGATCTCACGACCGACGACCTGAAGGAGCTTGTTGCGGCATTCCGCAAGGCCGTGAAGGATCAGACCGGATCGGAATTCCCCGTAAATCCGTGGGACCAGCTGTGGGGCGCCATCTGCGCCGTGTTCGGTTCGTGGATGAACGAGCGCGCCATCCTCTACCGCAAGCTCAACAACATCC
>CAZFIN010000042.1:0-16797 GCA_964519525.1 uncultured Alistipes sp.
ACGCGCCGCGCTGGGCGTGGCCGACCGCTACGACGTGCAGGTGGCCATCCACGCCGACACGCTCAACGAGGGCGGATACGTGGAGGACACCATAGCGGCCATGGACGGGCGTACCATCCACACCTATCACACCGAGGGAGCCGGCGGCGGCCACGCGCCCGACCTGCTTAAGGTGGCCTCGATGCCGTACGTGCTGCCCTCGTCGACCAATCCCACGCTTCCGTTCGGCATCAACTCGCAGGCCGAGCTGTTCGACATGATCATGGTGTGCCACAACCTCAACCCCAAGATCCCGTCGGACGTGGCGTTCGCCGAGAGCCGCGTGCGCCCCGAGACGCAGGCGGCCGAGAACGTGCTGCACGATCTGGGCGTGCTGTCGATGGTGTCGTCCGACTCGCAGGCCATGGGCCGCGTGGGCGAATCGTTCATGCGCACGTTCCAGATGGCATCGTTCATGAAGAACGCGTGCGGCAAGCTGGCCGAGGATGCCGACGGCAACGACAACTTCCGCGTGCTGCGCTACATAGCCAAGATCACCATCAATCCCGCCATCACCTTCGGCGTGTCGGACTATCTGGGATCGGTGGAGAAGGGCAAGGTGGCCGATCTGGTGCTGTGGGAGCCGCAGTTCTTCGGCGCCAAGCCCAAGATGGTGATAAAGGGCGGAATGATAAACTGGTCGAACATGGGCGACCCGAACGCATCGCTGCCCACGCCGCAGCCCTGCATCTACCGTCCGATGTACGGGGCATTCGGCCACATGCTGCCCAAGACGGGCATATCGTTCGTGTCGAACGCGGCCTACGAAAGCGGGATCAAGGAGCGGCTGCACCTGCACCGCATGGTATGTCCCGTGCGCCGCACGCGCCAGCTCACCAAATACGACATGGTGCGCAACGGCGGAATGCCGTGCATCGACGTGAATCCCGAGACGTTCGCGGTGATGGTCGACGGCGTGCACGCCTACGTGAAGCCGGCGCAGACGTTCCCGCTCTCGCAGCTCTACTGGTTCAGCTGACCGGCTGTACACCTTTCCGGCCGTGCGCTCTCCCCGGGCGCACGGTCTGCATTACAACCGTAAAAAAACACCCGACACGATGAAAATATACACCGAAATCGCAGGCAACATCAACTCGCCCGAATGGGCCCGGCGCGCGGCGGAATCCGAGGTGGAGTATCTCGATCTCGACCAGTGGACCGCACAGAAGAGCCGCTTCGTCATAGAAGGCGGCAGCGGCAGCCGTTATGCCGTGGCACTGAAGCGTCACACGCAGATAGCCGACGGCGACATAATCGAATACCTGCCCGAACAGCGCCGCATGACCGTGCTGCGCATACGTCTGGCGGACGTGATGGTGGCCGACCTCGGCCAGCTGGAGGGCGAACCGTCGCAAACCGTCATACGCATAGCGCTGGAGCTGGGCCACGCACTGGGCAACCAGCACTGGCCGGCGGTGGTGAAGGGCACCAAGATATACGTTCCGCTCACCGTCGACCGCAAGGTGATGGAGAGCGTCATGCGCACCCACCGCTTCGAGGGCGTGACCTGCTCGTTTCAGGCCGGATCGGAGGTCATACCCTACCTTGCGCCGCACGAGATAAGGAGGCTGTTCGGCGGCACCGGACCCGACAGTCAGGCCCACAGTCATAACCACCACGAACACGCATTGCAGAGATGACCGCCCGCAACGACACGACGGCGCACCTGATGCGTCTGATGCAGTTCACCGACTCGGCCCTGCCCGTAGGCACCTTCTCGTTCTCGAACGGGCTGGAGACGGCCGCACAGCAGGGAATCGTCCGCGACGCCGACACGCTGGAGCAGTATGCGGGCGACATAGTGCGTCAGGCCGCCTGTACCGACGGCATAGCGGCCCTGCACGCTTTCCGCAGCCACCGGACGGGCTACTACGACGGAATAGCCGACGCCGACCGCGCCCTGATGCTGTGCAAGACGGGCGCCGAGGCGCGGCGGATGCTGCGCCGCATGGGCCGCAAGCTGGCCGAGCTGGCCACGACGCTGACCGGCGATCCGATGCTGGAGCGCTGGCTCGGCGACATGCGCAGCGGCCGCGCCGAGGGGTCGTACCCCGCCACGCAGGGCGCCGTGTTCGCCGCATGCGGCATAGGGGAGCACGAACTCTTCTGCTCGCACTGCTACGGCACGGCCGGCATGGTGCTGAGCGCGGCCCTGCGCTGCGTGAGGGTGTCGCACTACGACACGCAGCGCATACTCTTCCGCCTCGGCGACAGATGCGGCGCCCTGTACGACGAGGTGCGCGACATGGAGCTCGGCGAGATGCACGCCTTCGTGCCGCAGACCGACATACTGGCCTCGATGCACGAGAAGGGAGCGTCGCGCATGTTCATGAATTAGAAACCACAAATGCAGACACAACAATGAACGACAACACATGCAGAATAGGGATCGGCGGCCCCGTAGGTTCGGGGAAAACGGCGCTGATCGAAACCATAACCCCGCGCCTGCTCGACATGGGCTACAAGGTGCTGGTGATAACCAACGACGTGGTGACCACCGAGGATGCCAAACACGTGCGCCGCATGCTGAAGGGCATTCTGGTCGAGGAGCGCATCATAGGCGTCGAGACCGGCGCCTGCCCGCACACGGCCGTGCGCGAGGACCCGTCGATGAACATAGCCGCCGTCGAGGAGATGGAGGCGCGGTTCCCCGACGGCGACGTGGTGCTGATCGAGTCGGGCGGCGACAACCTCACGCTGACGTTCAGCCCCGCGCTGGTCGACTTCTTCATCTACGTGATCGACGTGGCCGCAGGCGACAAGATCCCGCGCAAGGACGGCCCGGGAATATCGCATTCGGACATACTCGTGATAAACAAAACCGATCTGGCGCCCTACGTGCATGCCGATCTGGAGGTGATGCGCCGCGACTCGGAGGCCATGCGGCCGGGCAAGCCGTTCGTGTTCACCAACTGCATGACGGGCGAGGGCATCGACCGGCTGGTGGAGCTGATACGCGACATGGCGCTTTTCGATCCGGCCCGCAGGGCCGAGCAAACGGCCGGAGCATGAGTGCGGCGAACACGCAGGCGCGCGAGATGCGTCCTTATCTCGCGCAGCCCAAGGCCATGCACGTGGGCGCCCCGGGCAAGAGCGGTTATCTGCGCCTCGGCTTCGAACTCGACTCCGACGGGCGCTCGATCATGCGCGACTGGGAGCGGCACGCGCCGCTGATCGTGCAGCAGGCACTCTACTTCGACGAGGCCATGCCCGAGATGCCGTGCGTCTACATACTCTCGTCGGGCGGTCCCAACGTCGACGGCGACCGCTACGAGCAGCACTTCACCGTCCGCCGCGACGCCTATGCCCACATCTCCACCGGAGCGGCCACCAAGCTGGCCGAGATGCGCTACAACTACTCGGGGCTCACGCAGCGCTTCACGCTCGAGGAGGGCGCCTATCTGGAGTATCTGCCCGAGCCGACCATACCCTGCCGGCACACGCGCTTCATAGCCGACACCGAGATAACGATCGCCCCTTCGGCCACGCTGCTCTATGCCGAGATATACATGAGCGGCCGCAAATACTTCGGCGAAGGCGAGAGTTTCCGCTACGACATACTGTCGGTGTGCACCCGCGCCCGGCGGCCCGGCGGCGAGCGGCTTTTCCGAGAGAAATTCATCATACGGCCCGCCGACGTCACGCCGTCGACCGCAGGCGTCATGAACGGATACGACGTGTTCGCCAACGTGGCGGTGCTCACCCCGCCCGAACACGCCGCGGCCATATGGGAGCGCACCGACGCGTTCATCGACCGCGACAGGAGGCTCGCCGCGGGCATCAGCCGGCTCCCCCACGGATGCGGGGTGCTGTACAAGGTGCTCGGCGAGCAGACCGAGACGGTGAAGGGGCTCGTGCGCCGGTTCTGCTCGGCGGTGCGCAGCGAGGTGAAGGGACGCCCGCTGCCCGACGAGTTTCCGTGGCGGTAGCGTCCGCCGCTCAGGTGCGGCGCAGGACTCGGACGCACGGATTATTTGTAGTATATTTGTCGCGATAGCAACCATCTATCGCAGCCGATCCGCAACGCGGCGCACGGCCGCGGACAAAAACGGATACCGAATGACCGACAATTTTTTTTGACATGGAAAATACAATCGCAACATCCGGCGGCCCGGCATCGGGCCTGACGGAAACCGTAAGGATCCTGCTGCGTGGCGCGGGGCAGGTGATGTTTCAGAACAACGCATGGACCGGCCTGCTGTTCCTCGCCGGAATATTCTGGGGCGCATACGCCCAAGGCACCGGCACGGTGGCGTGGGGCGCGCTGCTGGGACTGGCCGTATCCACCGCCGCGGGGCGCATGCTGCGTCTGCCCGCGAACGACGGCCGGCAGGGGCTGTGGGGATTCAACGGCATTCTGGTGGGATGCGCGTTCCCGACGTTCATGGGCGACACGGTGTGGATGTGGCTCGCGCTCATACTCTGCGCGGCGCTCACCTCGTGGGTGCGCACGGGCATGAACAACGTGATGGCCCCGTGGAAGGTGAACTCGCTCACGTTCCCCTTCGTGTTCTGCACGTGGATGTTCCTGCTTGCCGCGCGTGCCATGCACGGCATGCCGCCCGAGCACATGCCGGAGCCCGCACTGGACTCGGCGATGCCGGCGGCGGCCGGAGGTCTGCAACCGCACATGCTGCCGGCCGGCTGGCTGAAGGGCATATCGCAGGTGTTCCTCATAAATTCGTGGGTGACGGGACTGCTGTTTCTCGCCGGGCTGTTCGTCAGCAACCGCTGGGCGGCGCTGTGGGCCGCCGTCGGCTCCGCACTGGCCATGGCCGTGGCGGCGCTGTTCGGCGCGTCGGCCCACGACATCGGGAACGGACTCTACGGGTTCAGCCCCGTGCTGACGGCGATAGCAGTGGCGACGGTGTTCTACCGGCCGTGCCTTCGTTCGGCCTTGTGGGCCGTGGCGGGCATTCTGGTGACGGTATTCGTGCAGGCGGGCATGAACACCGCCGTGGCGCCGCTCGGCATAGCCACGCTCACGGCGCCGTTCTGCATAACCACATGGCTGTTCCTGCTGCCGCGGATAAGGTTCGACGACAAGGAGCGGCCCGACCACTCGAACTGGGACGACGACAAAGGCAATCAGGCCGCCGGCGACCCGGCCGGCGGGAAGAAACGATAACGCGGCGCGCCGCATAAAACGACACGAACCATGCACATGTCCGACGCACTGGTATCACCGCCGGTATTCGCCGCAACGGGCGCCGCGGCCATAGCGCTGCTGGCCGCAGCCACGGCGAAGGTACGCCGGCAGCGGGAATCGGAGACGCAACGCCGGCACACGGTCCCGCTGATGGGCGTGACGGGCGCCTTCATCTTCGCCGCGCAGATGATAAACTTCTCGATTCCGGGAACGGGGTCGAGCGGCCACATCGTGGGAGGCATACTGCTCGCCGCCCTGCTCGGACCGTGGGCCGCATTCATAACGCTGTGCTCGGTGCTGATACTGCAATGCCTCGTGTTCGCCGACGGCGGACTGCTGGCGCTGGGGTGCAACATCGTCAACATGGCGGCCATGTCGTGTCTGGTGGCCTATCCGCTGGTGTTCCGGCCGCTCATGCGGCCCGACGCCACACCGGCGCGCATATTCGCCGCCTCGCTGCTGGCCTCCGTCACGGCACTCGAAGCGGGTGCCGCGGCCGTGACGGCCGAGACCGTACTGTCGGGCATAACGGCGCTGCCCGCAGGACGGTTCCTGATGTTCATGCTGCCGATACATCTGCTGACAGGCATAGGCGAGGGACTGGCCACGGGCGCGGTGCTGTGCGTCATAAGGCGCAGCCGACCCGAGCTGCTGGCCGGCTGCGGCACGACGGGCCCGGCACCCGCACATGCGGCAGCGAGGGTCATGGCCGCGATAGCCGCGGCGGCGCTGCTCACGGGAGGCGCATTCTCGTGGATAGCTTCGTCGAAGCCCGACGGGCTGGAGTGGTCGATAGCGCACACGGCCGGCGATGCCGTGGCGGAGGGTACGGCCGACACTCCGCTGCACCGCGCGGCGGCCGCGACGACCGGCCGCACGGCCGTCATGCCCGACTACGACACCTCGGCGGCCGGCATCATCGGCAGCGGAGCCATCATAGCGGCGGCACTGGGCATATCGTGCCTCCTGCGCGCGGGACGACAGCGATGACCGGCCGACTGCAACGCATACTGTGCATGCTCGACGACATGGAGCGCGCCTCGCAGCGGCGCAGTCCTCTTCATGCCGCCGATGCGAGGGCCAAGACGGCGGCCACGATACTCTACCTCGCGGCGATGCTCTCGGTGCCGCTCACGCATCTGTCGGACCTGCTGCTGTATGCGCTGTTCCCGATCGCAGCAGCCGCCGCGGGCGGGATGAGCTATGCGGCTCTGTGCCGCCGGTCGCTCGCGGTGGTGCCGCTGGCCGCGGCCGTGGGCGCGTTCAATCCGATATACCAGCGCGAGGCCGTGATGCAGATAGGCGGCGTGACCGTCACCGAGGGGTGGATAACGCTGGCCGCCATCGTCCTGCGCGGCATGCTCGCGGTGCAGATGCTGATGGTGCTCATCCGCTCGACGGGATACCTGCGCTTCTGCCGCGCCCTGCAGCAGATGGGACTGCCGTCCATGCTCGCCGCGCAACTGCTGTTCGTGTTCCGCTACATACACCTGCTGCTGGAGGATGCGCTCGAAATGCTGCGGGCACGCGACGCGCGGGGCTTCGGACGCCGGTCCTATCCGCTCGGGATGTGGGCCGAGACGGTCGGGCAGCTGTTCATGCGCACCTTCGACCGCGCCGAACAGATACACCGCGCCATGCTCGCGCGCGGTTTCACGGGTCGCATCCCCGACACCTGTCCGAGCCGCGGCGGGCGGTGGCGCAGGAGCGACACGCTGATGCTCGCGGCATGGTGCGCCGCGCTGCTGGCGCTGCGCGTTCTGCATCCGGCCGAACGCATAACGGCGGCGCTGATCTGAAAACCGAGCGGAAAACACACTCCGCACGCAAACACTTCATCCGATTATTCCGACATGAGTCATCACTATCTGCAATTCGACGGGGTACGCTACACCTATCCCGGCGGCTACGAGGCCCTGCGGGGCGTATCGTTCACCATAAGGCACGGCGAGCGCGTAGCGCTCGCGGGGGCGAACGGCGCCGGCAAATCGACGCTCCTGCTGCACACCGACGGGCTTCTGCTGCCCACCGAAGGGAGGGTCGTCATCGGCGGGATAACGCTCACGCCCAAGACGCTGCCCATAGCGAGGCGGTCGGTGGGACTGGTGTTCCAGAACGCCGACAACCAGCTGTTCATGCCCACCGTCGAGCAGGACGTCGCCTTCGGGCCGGACAACATGGGGCTGACGCCCGGCGAGACGGCCGCGCGCGTGACGCGCGCGCTGCGGGCCGTGGGGGCCGAGCATCTGCGCCACGCCGCACCATACAGGCTGTCGGGCGGACAGAAGCGCAGCGTGGCCATAGCCGCGGTGCTGGCCATGGATCCGTCGATACTGGTGATGGACGAGCCCACGTCGAACCTCGATCCGCGCGCACGGCGGCAGACGATGGAGCTGCTCGCGCGGTTCGACCACACGATGCTGATAGCCACCCACGACATGGACATGATCCTCGATCTGTGCCCGCGCACGATAGTGATGAGGGAGGGGCGAATCGAGGCCGACGGCCCGACCGAATACATCTTCGGCAACCGCCCGCTAATGGAGTCGTGCGGGCTGGAACAGCCGTGCCGCATGAGGATGCGCCACATGCTGCGGCAAGGCATAATGCCCTGACCCGAAGCAGGTCAGGCGTCGTGCCGCAGCTCGGGAGCACGCCCCGCCTGCTGCGGAGGCAGCGTACCGCGGCCGACCAGAGCGGTGACCAGAGCGCCGGCCAGCTGCACGGCGATGGTCGCGACCAGCACGGCCGACACTCCGCCCCACTTCAGCAGCAGAGGGATGAGCGCCACGCCGGCCACGGCGCCCGCCTTGCCGAATGCGGCGGCCAGACCGGCGCCCGCGCCGCGTTCGGACACGGGATATATCTGCGACGGTATTATGAACGTGAGAAGATGCGGGCCGGCGCTGAGGAACAGTTCGAAGATCATGAATCCGGCGATCATCGTCCACTCGGGCAGGTGCAGCCCGTAGCCCGCGAGCAGCAGTCCGAGTCCCGCCGCGCAGAGCAGGAATCCCCACGTCTGCATACGCACATGGTAGAGGCGGTTGACCAGCAGCAGACCGACGACGAATCCGACAAGAACGAACATGTTGATATAGGCGCTGATCTCGACCGACGACACGATGTGGCGGAACGATCCTCCGGACGAGTCGCCCAGCCCCAGAGCCATGACGAGCACCGGAAGGAACACGCCCACGCCGTAGACGCCGAAGCCCTCGCACGCCCAAGGCACGCCGCTGAAGACCACCCGGCGCGCATTGGCGCGGCTGAAGAGTCCCGCCCACGACATCTTCGGACGGTCGGTGCGGCCGGCACGGCTGCCTATCTCGCCGATCTGCACGTCGGGTCCGAGGAAATAGCGCACGGCGCGCTCGGCCTCGTCGCGGCGTCCGTGAGCCATGAGCCAGCCGGGGCTCTGCTCGAAGCGTATGCGGCACAGCAGCATGACCACGGCCAGCACGGCCACCAGCAGAAGCAGCCTGTTCCAGTGCTCGGGAGTGTTCCACACGCGCAGCAGATAGAATCCGGCCAGCGCCATGACGATGTTGCCCAGCGACGAGGCGGCCTTGGCCACGCCCACCATCACGAGCCGCCAGCGGCGCGGCATGATCTCGGAGATGTAGTCGGAATCGAGACTGTAACCGCCGCCGATACCCATGCCCATCAGCAGCAGCGCCGCGACAAGGGTCGGGATACCGTCGGAGAAGAAGGCCACCAGAGCTCCGGCGAGAATTATGGCCGGGCACAGCCGGAAGAAGAACAGATAGCCGCGGCGGTCGCTCCACGCGCCGAAAACCACCGAACCGATCATGATTCCCACCAGACTCGCCGCGGCGACCGCGCCCTGCACGGCCGGCGACAGCTCGGGACGGCTCACCAGCTGGATCATGGGCAGGATGATGCCCACCACGGTCGACAGTCCCGCGCCGGTGATCTGCCCCAGCGAGGCGACGAGCAGCACGCGCAGGTGCCCCCAGCGCAGAGGCATGGTGTCCATGTCGACGGGCCGGCCGTCGTCGCTGCGGCCTATGCTGAGCAGGCGGCGGCGCCAGCGGTTCCACATCTCGATGGTCAGCAGCAGCCCCACGCCGACACCCACGCCGACGGTGGCCTCGAAGAATCGCAGCGTGCAGTTCACGGCCGGATCGACCTCGGGCGACATCTTCGACACCAGCAGGATGATGAGCAGCGTTATGGTGGCGATGCTCCCGCTGCCGTACATGTTCATCCACATGCATATCATCTCGAGCACGAACACCGACAGCAGCATGCCCACCACCGAGAAGGGCAGCATCTTCAGATAGAGGTAGGCCACCACGGCCCCCATGAAGGTGCCCAGCACGCGGATCAGTCCGGCACGCACGGCCTCCTTGTATCCGGGCATGTGGAGTACCCCGACGACCGACGTGCACGCCAGTATGGCGCCCATCCAGCGCGACGTCGAGTGAAACGAGCCGGTGGCGTACATGCCGGTAAGATAGGCGAGCAATATGCCGAGGCACGACACCAGCAGCACGAACGGATGCACGCGCGACATGGCGCGGCCGGCAACGGCGCGCGTGCGCGCCCACACGGTTTGCA
Source organism: uncultured Alistipes sp. (assembly GCA_964519525.1). GTDB lineage: Bacteria > Bacteroidota > Bacteroidia > Bacteroidales > Rikenellaceae > Alistipes. The sequence continues at coordinate 9,773 of CAZFIN010000042.1, forward strand.
GGATATTTCCCATAGATAAAACGTTTTTTCACCATCCGGAACAATAAACGCGCCGAAACCCGACCCGGCCGCTTTCGGACGCTACGGCCGGGCGGCGCCCGCGGTGAATAAGGCCGGTTTTGATAAAAAGATGAAACAATTAGTCCGTTATCACAAATTTTATGTCTACTTTTGTGAAACAGGCATTCGCGGGAGAGAGGTCGCGGACAACCGTCGGAAACCGGATTTTCACGGCTTTTCCGTACACACCGCAGCACCCCCGCCCGTGCGCGCTGAAACCGGCAGGCAGGACACGCGAAAGGTCCGGAAACGGCCCAATCATCGTTTCTTCAGGCCGGGCGCGGAGCCGGACGGGAGTCCGCCGGGCTATACCGGGGCAAGGAAACGACTGTTGAAAAACGAACGTTTTCGATAAGCCGAGAGCAGATGCCGAACGCAGTTCGGGTTATGCCGAGGCGAGAAAACGACTGTTGTAAAACGAACCATAAAACTACATAACCATGTAACAGACAGACCATACGGAAACATAATTGAACAAAGTATTTGCTTTTGTTTGTGCCTCTTAAAATCGCCAATTTTATAACTCACAACAAAGAAGCGAATGCTCGCGTCGTGGTGTGCGGGCTTTCCTTTCGTGAGTGGGTGTTTGGCGATACCTAAGAGGCTAAAGGTAAAAAGTCTGCACCCACTTTATAAAGACCGGAAGGGACGCGCGATGAAAAACGACATACACATAGGAGCCATAATTCGGCATGAGCTGAACTGCCAGAGACACAGTCCTGCGTGGCTTGCCGCACAGCTGGCATGCGACAGATCCAACATATACAAGATCCTCAAGAAGAAGAGCATCGACACCCAGCTACTGTTGCGCATATCGCAGATAATGAACAAGAACCTATTTTCGCCATACTACGACAGAATCACGGCCCGCAGCGCCAAAAACATCGACGATATCGAAGATATCGAGATTTTTGATGATTTTGAATACATCGAAGATGACGAAGACCTCGAAGATTTCGAAACCGCCGAAGAACCATCCGCCCATCCGCCCTACGACACGACGCATTGAATCACGCCGACACCCTGACACTCACACCGGTGCAGAGCATTATCTCTCATGAGGACCTCCGCCGCCGCATAATCCCCGCTCCGGACCGGAACTTCGGACCGGAACCCGGCGGAAGACTAAATTTAGGACCGAATGCAGACGCAAAATCGTAGGTAGTTCCCGATTAAGATTGTAAATTTGCATGCTCCGGACGAAGACTGAACCCGGAGTACGCACCCTGCGGGACCCGCGCGGTCCATACCGCGGCGCAACGGCCGCCGCAGGCAGTGCATTTGCTGGAAACGTAAGGAAAACCAACAGATATGGAGAATGAAGTAAGAAGCGTACTCGCACGCATATCGCACCCCGAAACGGGCTGCGACATAATAGAGAGCGGCATGGTCGACTCCGTGACGGCCGGCGAGGGCCGCATAACCGTGGTGCTGCGGTTCCCCAAGGCGCGCGACCCGTTCGCGGCGCGCGTGCGCATGCAGGCCGAGACCGCGCTGAAGGAGAGGTTCCCCGCAGCCGCCGTCACCGTGGCCGTGAAGGAGGCCGCACCCAAACAGCAGGCGCCCAAACGCGAGAGCACGACCCGCAGCGTGGGAAAGATCATCGCCGTAGCATCGGGCAAGGGCGGAGTGGGCAAATCGACCGTGACGGCCAATCTGGCCATGACGTTGCGCGACATGGGCTACCGCGTGGGCATACTCGACGCCGACATCTACGGTCCGTCGCAGCCCAAGATGTTCGCGCTCGAGGGCCACGTGCCCGACGCCGTGCAGCAGGACGGCATGGATTACATAGTGCCGGCGCAGAGCATGGACATCGAACTCATGTCGATCGGATTCTTCATACGGCCCACCGACGCGCTGATGTGGCGCGGCGCCATGGCCACCAACGCGCTGAAGCAGTTGCTGCACCAGACCATGTGGGGCCGGCTCGACTATCTGCTCATCGACATGCCCCCGGGCACGGGCGACATACATCTGACCATAATTTCGGAGATACGCCTCGACGGCGCCGTGATCGTGTCGACGCCTCAGCAGGTGGCCGTGGCCGACGTGGTGCGCGGCGTGGAGATGTTCCGCCACGAGCAGGTGAACGTCCCGGTTCTGGGCGTGATCGAGAACATGGCGTGGTTCACGCCCAAGGAGTTGCCGCAGAACAAATACTACATCTTCGGCCGCGGCGGCGCACGCAGCTATGCCGAGCAGGCCGGAGTACCGTTTCTGGGCGACATACCCATCGTGCAGTCGATTATGGAGGGCTCCGAGCAGGGGTGTCCGTCGGCGTCGACCGATCCTTACGTCGGAGAGTACTACCGCGGGATAGCCGAGCGCATCGTCGGACGTTAGCGCCACCCGACCGCCGCCGCAACGCCATATGATCCGGAGCCTTTGGGTCCCGGATCATATGCGTTTCAGCACCTCAGGCGGTAGCCCACGCCGCGGATGCTGACTATCTCCACCGCCGGATCGTCGGCGAGCCTGCGGCGCAGACGCGATATGAACACGTTCAGACTGCGCAGGTTGAAGAAACTGTCGTCACCCCACACCTCGCGCAGCAGGCCGGCCGCCTCCACCGTCTCGTTCATACGGCGGCACAGCCGCACAAGCACCTCCGACTCGCGGGCCGACAACATCGCGCACACGCCGTCCAGACACAACCGGCAACTCTCGGCATCGAACTCGTAGCGGCCTATCGCAAAACGCGTCTGCGCCGCGGCACCGGCCACGCGGCCGAGCAGCGCCCGGACCCGGACGATCAGTTCGTCGATGGCGAATGGCTTGCGCAGGAAGTCGTTGCCGCCCGACTCGAATCCGCGCACCACATCCTCGGTGGCCGATCGCGCCGTGAGAAACAGCACCGGCACCTCGCACCCCTCGGCCCGCAGACTGCGCACGAGCGCGTAGCCGTCCATGCGGGGCATCATCACGTCGGTCACAACGACGTCGAACCTGTCGCGGCGGCACAGCTGCAGGGCCTCGGCGCCGTCGCCGGCCAGCCGCACGTCGAACCCGCGGTCGGCGAGCGTGTCGGCCAGAATCTCGGCGAGCATGCGCTCGTCCTCGACCATCAGAAGTCTTATCTTTTCAGCCATTGTCGGGAACAGTTATCGTTACGGTAGTGCCCGCCCCCCCCCTGCGGCTGCGCACGGCTATGCGTCCGCCGTGACGCTCGGCCACCTGACGGGCATAGTAGAGCCCCAGTCCGCAGCCGCGCACGTCGTGCACGTCGCCCGTGGGTATGCGGTAGAATTTGTCGAATATATGTTTCGTATAGCGCGGCTCCATGCCCGGGCCGTCGTCGGTCACGCTTATCTCCACACCGTCGGTCGCGCGCCGCGCCGCAATACGCACCTGCACGCTGCCGACGGAATACTTCACCGAATTGTCGACCAGCGTGGCCACGACGTTGGACAGATGGAAGCGGTCGGCCGTCAGCCGAAGCCCCGCATCGCAATCCACGACGATCACGATCCGCCGCCCGCCGTCCCTCACGGCATACCCCGCCGCAACGTCGTCGAGCACGGGCCGCAGCGCGAAGCACGACATGTCGAGCCGCCGCGGATCGTCCTCCACGACCGACACCGTGAGTATGTACTCCACCATCGACGACAGCCGCGCGAGCTGGTCGCTCACCATGTCGGCGTAATGCGCCCGTTTCTCCGGCGTGGCGCCGGCCGAGAAGTTGCGCATGGCGTCGCACGCCGCGCACGCCACGGCTATGGGGGTCTTGAGCTCGTGCGTTATGTTGTGCGTCAGGTCGCGGCGCATCTGTTCGATGCTCTTCTGCCGGAACATCGTGCGCAGCATGTAGGCGAACGCGCCGACCAGCAGCAGCACTATGCCCGCGGCCGAGGCGATCACGCCCCAAATCTCGCTAAAAAAACGCGTGTAGGGCACCTCGACATAAACGCGCAGCATGAATACGCCGTCGTCGTCGATCTCGATCCCGGCAGTCATTGGGTCGGTCAGCGGGATATCGCTGCCGCGGCTCATGACCACCTTGTCGCCGTGCATGCGGTCGATCACCTCGACGGCATACGGCTGCATGGCGTCGAGCTCCAGCAGATCGGAGGCGAAGCACAGCCCGAAACGGTCCAGATCGACATTTATCACATCCGGCTGCTCCGCACCCGGGACGCTATCCATGCGGAACGCCCGGTAGACGCTCTTGTATGCCGCCGAATGCACGCGCCGGACGAACCCGTCGACAGCGTCGCGGTAGAGGCGCCACACGTAGAAGCACTGCGCCGCGGCGAGCAGCATCACCGACACGGTAACAAGTACGGATATGTTGCGGAATATGTTGCGGTTCATCGTATTGCGATTTACGGCGCCGGACGCGTCACTCCTTTGCCACAACAAAGATAGCCATTTTGCATCCAACTCCGCCGCCGTTAACATTTCTTAACATTGTTTAACATCAATCCGTTGCACGATACCGCGCGGCGGCCGTAATTTTGCACTCGAAAACCAATTAAAACACATAACGCCATGAAAAAAATTATGACAGCCATCTGCGCGATACTCGTAACGGCGGGCGCCGCAGCACAGAACACCGACGACAGCCAGAAAGCCGGCATAAAGGTTTCGGCCACAAAAGGTAATTACCTGCGTCTGAAGGCCAAGCAGGATACCATCGCCATCATGAATAACGACGAGGAGGTGGGTACGATCCCGCAGGGCAACAAGCCGCTCTATCTGATTAAAACGCCCGACGGCAAGCTGATTCCCGCCACGATCGACACCATAAAGGTGGAGATGGTAAAGTCCATGACGGTATTCAAGCACAAGGAGGCATGCGAACAGTTCGCCGAATACGGCGACATATCGAACGGAGTGGTGATAGTGGAGATCAAAGGCGCCGACATAACGTTCACGGTCAGGGAGTCGGAAGACTACATGCGTCTGAAGATCAAGCAGGACTCCCTTACTTTCACGCTGAACGAGCAAACCGAAAGAATGGCCACACTCATGCCCGTAAGCAATACAGGCACGCCGCTTTACCTGATAACGACGGGCGACGACGAACTGAAGAGCGTTTCGATCGACACCGTGGAACAGAAGCGGATCGAATCGATAGCGGTGTTCAAGGGCTCGTCGGCCGACAAATTCGCCGGCTACGGCGACATCTCGCACGGAGTGGTGATCGTGAAGGTGAAAAGGTAAAATCCGGTTGAACAGTTAAAATATAATAAGAACTAAAACTCAACCAAATAGCCATTCATCAAATGAGCATATCTGAGAGTGGCGACAATAAGGGAAAACTATTAAAACAAAGACCTTTGAAACGATTGTTTCTACTGATTATAATTATAATGTCATCTATTGGCAATATAATGGCGGATATAACGGTTTCTGTACCGAAGAAATGGAAAAACAGGACTGTATATGTATGGCAGACAGATATAAACCAAGTTTTCAGCAGGCAGGAAGATGAGGTAATACGTCAGGTTAAGGACACCATGGAAATCAAGGGATTAACTTTTACGTTGCCCTTAAAACTCAACTGCGCGACTAAGGTCAGCATTCTTACACCCAAGAAAGATGAATCTGATTACGACCACACTGTCGCAGAAGCATGTATAATGCCCGGAGAGGATGTGCATCTGTATTTGGATGATAATTATGTGAGAGCGGAGGGGAGCCTCCTAAACCGACAAATGGCTGAAATATTTACCTATTATATGCAGTCATTGGCGCCGTATGAAACAGCATATGCACGTGGAGATCAGGATGAAACAGCAAGATTAGCGAAAGAATTCCAACAATGGTATGTTGATCGGATAAAACAAAATCCCGCAGCTCCCGGAGCGGGTGCGGCTCTTTATCAGATCTCAAATCCGGAACTCGTGGTTGAATTAAGCAATCTACTGCAAGGAGATGCCTTAACTTCGCTGTACTATCCATATACCGCACACCATATCTCCCGAGCACAAAAAATATTGCAACGGCGGGAGGCCCAACGAAGGATGAATAAAGAAAGTGTTGATGCCGCTAACTTTACTTTAAGTGATTTATACGGCAGCCCGGTTTCTTTATCTAACTTCAAAGGGAAATGGGTAATTGTCGATTTCTGGGGATCATGGTGCGCTCCATGTCTTAAAGGTATGCCCGAATTAAAGGAGATGTATGAAGCTTATTCCGGACGGCTCGAAATTATCGGGGTAGATTGCAATGACACTGAAGAAGCATGGAAAAATGCGGTTGCCCGTTTACAATTACCATGGGTTCAATTATATCAGCCTAAAGGAGGTACGGTGACAGCCACCTATGGAGTTACAGCTTATCCTACAAAAGTCGTGATAGACCCTAATGGGAAAATTAAAAAAGTATATTCCGGTGCATCCCCAACTTTTAAGGAAGATATGGCTGAATGGCTGAAATAAAGGCTAATAAGTTACGCACTTTCAGGGCTTTTAATAACCACGCTTTTACATAGCCCCTTAACACCGGCAAGTGATCCCTACGCGACATGACACGACGGCAAGCGGCGCGGTCCCGAAGGGGAACCGCGCCGCTGTGCGTATCGGCCGGAATATGTATGAATCGCGGCATCGCCTGCGGATATGTGACGCGGCCCGTCCGCGGACCGATTCAGGACGGCAGGCCGGAGCGGACCGCAAACCGGGGAGCAGATCGCCGGCCGGGGAGTGCCGCAAACCGGAAAGAACCGCCGGCTGGGGGTGGAGCCGGCAAGGATTACAGTTCGCTCTCCTTAAGACGCTCGGCGTTCTCGGCCACGATCAGATGGTCGATGCAGTCCTGAATGTCGCCGTCCATAAATGCCGACAGATTGTAGATCGTGTAGTTGATGCGGTGGTCGGTGATTCGGCCCTGAGGATAGTTGTAGGTACGGATCTTGGCCGAACGGTCGCCCGTCGACACCATGGTCTTGCGCTTCGAGGCGATCTCGTCCAGATACTTGGAGTATTCGAGGTTGAAGACGCGCGTACGCAGCTCCTCGA
>CAZFIN010000043.1:0-16535 GCA_964519525.1 uncultured Alistipes sp.
GTGTACCGTAGATTGCAGAAGCTGCACCATCTTTCAGGATGTCGAATGAAGCAACCCCATAGCCCGAACTGCGTTCGGTTTCTGCCCTCGGCTTATCGAAAACGTTCGCTTTGCGACAGTCGTTTTCTCGCCTCTCCATAGCACGAACTTTTGTTCGGCTCTGCCCTCGGCTTATCGAAAACGTTGATATATTGAAAATGGTTTACTATATTTGTTTGCAAAAAATGAAGAAACATGTTTTCAAAGACTGAACGCGAGGCTATAACAGCCCTCATTAAACGCGAAGTGGTTCCGGCCATCGGATGTACCGAGCCGGTGGCGGTAGCGCTGTGCGCGGCGCGTGCCCGCGAGCTCCTCGGCGCGACACCCGAACGGATAGAGGTAAGGCTCAGCGCAAACATACTGAAAAACGCCATGGGAGTAGGCATCCCCGGAACCGGGATGATAGGCCTGCCTATCGCCATAGCTCTGGGTGTTTTGATCGGACGGTCGGAATACGGACTCGAAGTGCTTAAGGACTCCGATGAGACGGCGGTCGAGCGCGGCCGGCGATACATAGACGAGAAACGCATCGCAATCGGCCTCAAGGAGGGGATCGAGGAGAAACTGTATATAGAAACGGAGGTCACGGGCGGAGGTCATCGCGCTGTGGCGATAATCGCCGGCGGCCACACCTCGTTCGTCTATCTGCAACACGACGGCGAGGTGATACGGGACGTCCGGTCGAGCGGTGGCGGAAACGCATGCGACGACGAAGTGCGGCTAACCATGCGCAGCGTATACGATTTTGCCATGACCGCCCCTGTCGGAGAGATAGAATTCATCCTCGAAGCGATGCGTCTCAACAAAGCGGCCGCCGAGCAGGCGTTCGAGGGCGATTTCGGCCACTCGCTGGGACGGACGCTGCGTTGCCAGCGCGAGATAAGGATCATGGGCGACAGCATATTCTCGCGGATATTGTCCTACACCGCCGCCGCATGCGACGCCCGCATGGCCGGTGCGATGATCCCCGTCATGAGCAACTCGGGAAGCGGCAACCAAGGCATCACGGCGACACTGCCGGTGGTGGTCTACGGCGAGGAGTGCGGGGCGTCGGAGGAACAGATGATACGCGCCCTCACGCTCAGCCATCTGACGGTCATATACATCAAACAGAGCCTCGGACGTCTGTCGGCACTGTGCGGATGCGTCGTGGCGGCATCGGGTTCGAGCTGCGGCATAACATACCTGATGGGCGGCGGCTACGAGGAGGTGGCGATGGCCATAAAGAATATGATAGCCAACCTCACCGGCATGATCTGCGACGGGGCCAAACCGAGTTGTGCGATGAAACTGACAAGCGGAGTGTCGACAGCCGTACTGTCGGCCATGCTGGCCATGGAGCACCGCTGCGTATCGAAACTGGAGGGCATCATCGACGAGGATGTCGACAACTGCATACGCAATCTGACCACGATAGGCCGCGAAGGAATGAACGAAACCGACCGGCTGATACTTGACATAATGACCGGAAAGTGCTGACCGCGGGCCAATCCGCACGGCTGCCGAAATCGACATAACAAAGCCGGAGTCACCCGACAGGGCGGTTCCGGCTTCGTCGGTTTTTGCATGTCGGAAATCAATCCTACGGCATCCCACCTCTACCCTGCGGAATGAACCTCCGCAGGTTCTTCCTCCGCATCCGCCGTCACGATTACCCCGTCATACGGCATCTCCTCCCACTCCGGCACTGCCGGCGCTTCGCGGTGACGCACATATCCGGCTTTCACATGCCGCATACGCGACATGCGGCGCAACAGATCGGCAGGCAGCGAACCGGTCGTGCGCGGGACATTGACCAGCAGCCACAGACCGACGATCAGATACGGCGGCATATCGACATCATCGAGCGGATCGTCACCGTCGTCGAGATAGGATGAGAAGGTCTCGAAACTAACGCCCAGCAGCGGGCCGGCATAGTTTCTGTAAATCCAGCCGAGATTGCGTGCGGAGTAGCGGCCGTCATACAGCATGGCTACCAGAAGACGCGCAATCATCTTGCGGGTCCTCAAGAATTTAGAACTTGTCATGAATTTGATTTTTAAAGATTTATACAGCCGGAAACATTCGCGGCCATATACAAAAATCAATTTGCACGACTTTTCTTCTCCCGATCGGAAGATACTGTTATACTTTTTCGTTCACCGCACCTCAGGTCACGTATATAGATCAATGATTATAACACGCATAGACCCGCGTACGGCAACGCGTAATTTGTCAATATTATTATTTTTCAAAATCAGTACGATATACCGGCATACGCACCGCAAATACGCCCGGATGATTGCAGGCAAAAAATAGACTATTCATCCACCGACGTCCGGCAGCCGGTGCGGAAAGAAAATCCGAACTTTTTTATCCTTATGGACCATGCAGATACAGCCGTTTTCCCGCCTTGGCATATCCCGAACCGTGTTCGGTTTCTGCCCTCGGCCTATCGAAAACTGCTGTTGAAAACGAAACGACCGACACCGCAACGGGCCGTCCGGAGTATTCGGACGGCCCGTCAACCTAAGTTGCAGCCGGCCCAGCTATCTGCACCGCACCACCAAAACCGCATCCGCGCAGATCTGCCCCGTCACATCGCCGTCGTTCGTGAAATCGACGCCGCAACGTTCGCCGGCACGCAGGTCATACTCGCCGAGCGAGACCCATTCGCCCGACGTCTGCCCCTTCACCGTGATTTTCGACGAATCGAGAATCACACGGCGGTCGCTGCGCCCGTCATTCACCGAAAGTTCCATGACCTTGGACGTGGCGTCGCGACGGATATAATAGGTATATACCGTATAGCGTCCGTCCTGCGGCACGCTGAACGGATAGCGCAGGGTACGCCGCCCGCCCACACGGTCCAGCAGGTAATACGACCGGCCGTAACCGTCGCCGGCATCGACCCTGCGCCACCCCGATGCGGGATCGGCCCCGACATCGGTGTCGTCCACTATCACGTCGGGCGCCGTACCGTCGAGTAGCGGATCCTCGCGATACATGCGCCGTATCTCGCCGGCATCGACCTCCTGCACCTTTATGCCGCCGTCGATGGCCAGACACGCCGCCTTGGCCGCACTCTGCGCCAGCAGCATGAACACCGGCTCCATACGTATCGAACCGTATGCGATATGGCTGGCCGACAGACACACCGGCACCAGCAGATTGGTACACTCCTCGCGTTTGGGCGTGATCGAGCGGTAGGAGACATCGTAAGGACGTCCGCCGTGAATCTGCACGTCGCCCTCGTTCTTCACCATGGCACGGCCGTCCTTCTCGATCACCACCCGCTGGCAGTTGTGCGAGTCCATCGTATAGGCCGCCATACCCACGCCGTCGTCCACCGTCTCGCGGTTCTCGCAGTTGGCCTGCGTGGCCACATACTCGCCTATCATGCGGCGGCTCTCGCGGATGTAGAGCTGCGGCGTCCAGTGGCCTGTATCGACATACTCGTCCTTCGGCAGCCCCCACCTCAGCATCGAGTTGCGGATGCGTTCGGGCACACGATCGTCATGCCCGAGGAACCACAGCAGCCCCAGCGTGTAGCTTTTGTGGGCGGCGGCTATACGCTCGCGCTCGGCATAGGAGGCCTCGGGATAGGAGTGGTTCATGCCGATCATGTCGGTCGAGAATCCGCCGTTGTTGTTTATGTCGGTCTTGTGGTTGGGCATGAAGCTGAAGTGCATGTAGGAGTGTATGCTGTCGTCGCCCTTGGCCCTTATGAGACGCAGCAGCAGCTCGTAGCGCGTCGAATCGTAATCGTCGGGGCGCGCTATCGGAATCCTGTTGGCTTCGTCGTCGGTCAGACACAGACGGTAGTTGTAAGCCTGCACCATGCCGTCGCCGCTGCCCTCCGCGGCCAGCCTGCCGTCGGATATGCCCCACAGCAGTCCGCTCGCCGGATCGCCCTCGACGACGTAGGGATCCACCCCGTCGGGGAACTGGTGCGTAGGACGCATGTGCACGCCGTTCCACGTCTCGCCGTACACGTCGTTCGCCTCGCGGCCCACAGTGTACGACACTCCGGCGCGGGCCATCAGGTCGCCCTCGTAGGAGCAGTCGATATACTCCTTGGCCTTCACCACGGTGCGTCCGAAACGCTTTCCGGTATTCTCCAGACGGATCGACCCGATCCGCGTGCCCTCCTTGCCGGCCCGCAGGATGCGGTGGCCGTACAGCACCTCCACCCCGCCGCGTCCGATATAATCATTAAACACCGCCTCGGCCACACCCGGCTCGAAGATCCAGTGCTCCAGCGCGCCGTAATGGCGCCCCACACGGCGGTAGAAGTCGAGCGCCAGACCCTTCACCACCTGCTTGTTGCCTATGTCGGTCTGACCCAGACCGCCCGAACTGAGGCCGCCCAACCGGTAACCCGGCTCGACGAGCAGCACCGACTTGCCCTGCCGGGCTGCGGCATATGCTGCGATTACACCGGCCGAGGTGCCGCCGTAAACACACACGTCGCACTCGCGCCGTTGCGAGCATCCGCCGAGCACCGACATGGACACAGCAGAGATCAACAGTAGTATTTTTCTCATAAGATTACGGATTAATACTACAAATATAGTTAAAATAAGCATACGGCATAAAAACATCCGCGGATGCATGCCCCAAACGGAGCATACCTTGCCGGCGTCACCCCATACGCCGGTACTTCTTGGGCGACATGCCCACGCGACGCTTGAAATATTTCCCGAAGAACGTCTGCGTCGGGAAGTTCAGGCTGTCGCTGATCTGCTGAACGGTCATATCGGTCGACTTGAGCAGCGCACGGGCCTCAAGGATCACATAGCGTTCGATCCACTCGGCGGCCGAATATCCGCTGCACTCCTTGACCACGCGCGACAGATAGCGCGGCGTGATGCAGAGGCGGTCGGCGTAGAATTTCAGCTGGCGTTCGGTCCTGAAATTATCCCTCGCCAGCGCCATGAAATCCTTCGACAGCACGTCGGCGCTCGAACGCGGCTGGCTGCTGTCGGTCACCTTGCTCACCATATCCGGCGAATTGTAGAAGAAGGCCATCATCACATGCTCCACCACCTTCAGCCGGTAGGGATTCTCCCGAACGCGCACGATGTGACGCATTATGTCGAAGAAATTCTCGTACATGCGTATGTCATTCTCACCCAGACCGACCACCATATCGTCGCGCCATCTCATCCCAACCGACACGTTCCCGCTGACGTAGATCAGCAGATTCTCGATGAAGTTGCGCGACATGACCGATACCATGGCGTCGAAATCGCCGCTCATCTCCTCGACCGACACTATCTGGCCGGGCATCATGCGTATCATGCACGGCGCCGCGACATCGTACTCGTCAAGGTTGATCCGCAACTTCATGCGCCCCGAGGTGCACATCAGGAGCATGAAGAAACCGAACTTGCGGGGATATTTGTCGGCCCCGACGAATCCCGCGCTGTCCCTTATCTCCGAATATCTGAAGTACGCCAGCTCGCGCTCTATGCCGTCGACGGCATCAATATCCTCCATTCCGTGAGGCCAGTCATAGCACCGTATCATACGAATGATCTAATTTATACCTGCAAAAATAGTCAAAATATGTTATCCGGGCACCATTTTGCACCATTCCGACCAACATAGCCGACATTGGGGCGCAAACTTTACCGGCCGGCGGCCTATTTTTGCACGATAGTAGTTTTTATCATATCTTTGTCGGGTGTAAAACAGCCCGGGCCGTCGGGTGCAGCGCCCGATGCCGAATAACGGAAATTTTATGAAAAACACATTCATACGAATAATCGCCGCCGCCATAGCCGCAACGGTCATGTTCACCGCACAGGCCGTTCCCGCACACCGTTCCGATTCCGCCGCAACCGGAACGGCGGCAGCAGCGAAGACCGCCGGCGGCAGCGAAGACACGGCTGCGGATACCGTGAAGGTGAAAAAACGCCGCGGGTTCTGGCGCCAGCTCTTCCACGGCAACGAGGACCACACTTTCGACCGCAAGCTGGACGTGAGTTTCATCGCCGCGCCGTCCTACACCCGCGAGGCGAGTTTCGGAATAGGCGGCATAGCCTCGGGACTCTACCGGCTCGACAAGACCGATTCGCTCATGCAGCCCTCCGACATAAGCATAGCGGGCAACGTCTCGCTGTCGGGGCTCTACCTGATAAGCGTCAGCGGAAACAACTACTTCAAGGGCAACCGTTCGCGCCTGAGCTACGACATCACCTTCGCCAAGAAGCCGCTCTACTTCTGGGGCATCGACTATGCGTCGTGCGCCGCGAATCCGGCCATAGACTACACCCGCAGCAAGATAAGCGTCGACGTGCAGTACATCTACAAAATCGTCGACGGACTTATGGCCGGCGTGCGCGCCGATTTCTCGCACGCCAAGATAACGAAGATCGACGACGAAAGCTATCTTCAGGGGCAGAAACGGTCGTACACGTTCACCGGACTGGGCGTATCGCTGCAATACGACACGCGCGACTTCATACCCAACCCGCAAAAGGGCATCTACGTCATGGCCGACATGACCGTCTACCCGCAGTTCATGGGCAGCTACGACAGGACGCCCGTCCGCACGACGTTCATATTCGACTTCTATCACAAGCTGTGGGAAAGCGGAGTGATAGCGACCGACATATACGGGCGCTTCAACGGCAAGGACTCGCCGTGGGTGCTGCGCGAGGAGCTGGGAGGAGGCTACCGCATGAGAGGCTACTACGCGGGGCGCTACATCGACAACAGCATCGTGTCGTGTCAGGCCGAGTTGCGCCAGCGCATCTACAAACGCATAGGATGCACGGTATGGGGCGGATGCGGAACGGTGTTTCCGCAATTCAGCGAGTTCGACGTGAAAAACATACTGCCGTCATACGGACTCGGACTCAGATGGGAGTTCAAACACCGCGTCAACATACGCGTCGACTACGGATTCGGAAAGCACACGAGCGGATTCATATTCAACATCAACGAGGCGTTCTGACGCGCCGCACGGGCGCATGCCCGCCGCCGGGGAGTCGCTCCCCGGCCAGCGGCAGGCACGCGAGGACGCATCGCCCGAAGCGGACAATGCCGACGGCTCCGAAGGGCGGCGAACCATAACGGAGGCCGCCCAAACACAAATCGCACGACACAATGTCACTTTTCACCAAATACATACCCTTCTACAAAGACAACCTGCGTCTGGCCCTGCCCGTGATACTCTCGCAGATGGGACAGATCACCGTACAGCTTGCCGACACGGCCATGGTGGGCCGCTACGGAGGCGACGACCCGACGCCTCTGGCCGCCGTATCGTTCGGCACCGGCATATTCTTCATCATCTACATCGCGGCCATGGGACTGTCGTTCGGACTGACGCCGCTCGTGGGCGAGCACTTCGCCCGGGGCGACAGACGGTACGCATCGGAGCTGTTGCAGAACGGCGCCCTGCTGTTCATGATCACCGGGGCGATAACGTCGGGCGTACTCGTGGCGGCAAGACCGTTCATGAACGTGATGGGCCGAGCCATGATAGCTTCGGGCAGCGACGCTTCGGTGGCCGACGTGATAGCCTTGGCGCTGCCGTACTACGACATGCTCGTGTGGAGCATGTTTCCCACGATGATCTTCTGCACGTTCAAGCAGTTTCTCGAAGGTATAGGCGACACGCGCACGACCATGGCCGTAATAATCGTGTGCAACGCCATAAACGTGCTGTTCAACTGGATACTCATCTTCGGCAAATTAGGATTCGAACCCATGGGTGCCGTGGGAGCCGGCGTGTCGACGCTCATATCGCGCATAGGCATGTGCCTGATGATCAGCGCCTACTTCTTTTGCAGCCGGCGGTTCCGCGAGTATGTGTCCCATCTGCGCGTGAGTGCCTTCAGACTGCGCACCGTGCTCGCGATACTGAAGGTGGGAATACCCATCTCATTCCAGATGTTCATGGAGGCCAGCGCCTTCGTGGTGGCCAACTTCATGGTGCTGGCATTCGGCGCGCATGCGGCAAGTTCGTACCAGATAGGAACCAACATGATGAACCTGACGTTCATGATCGTGGTGGCCATAGGCTCGGCCACCACCATTCTGTGCTCGCACATATACGGGCAGAACGATTTCAGCCGGCTGCGCCGCACGGTGAACGCATCCTACCAGCTGGGGCTGATGTGGTGCATAACGGCCGCCGCCGGGTTCGTGCTGCTGCGCTTCACCATACCGTCGCTGTTCACGACCAACCGTCAGGTAATCGAGCTGACGGCCACCATGCTCGTCTACATAGCGCTGTTTCAGGCATCGGACTGCCTGCAGGCCATATCCATAAGCATCCTGCGCGGATTGCAGGACGTGAAGGTAATCATGCCGATAGTGTTCATATCCTACGTGGTGATAAACATCCCCGCGGGTTATCTGCTGGCATTCAGATGCGGCTTCGGAGCCGTAGGACTCATCATGGGTTTCATAGCCGGACTGTCGTGCTGCGCCCTGTTGACCATACGCCGCGTAAGACGCAACGTGAACCGGCTGGAGAGGCTGTCCGAATGTCGGGCTGACAAATAAACGTCGGGCCAAGGCAAAAAAATACGGGCGCACGGCATAACACAAACAGGTACTGTTCAACCGGTTGCGGCCGCTGGAAACATCGCCGGGAATATAATATTCGGCTTTTGGCGGCACCAATCCGGCGCGGATGGCCGAAATACGGAATAAATTTCGTATTTTTACAAAAATTTTTGCATCAATGAGCTGTAACAAATGCTGTTCTAACAAACATATACCCGAAATGGGACGGGGATTCCGCGTATGCGACTGCAACGGGCTGCCTGAGGTCGATCAGGTAGAGGGCTGTTTCAAACTCCACGAAACGCCGTGGCTGGAGGAGTATCCCGACAACATCCCCACCGACATATTCGAGGTGAGGTTCAAGAATACGCGGCGGTCATATTACCAGAACGTAAACAATCTGACTCTCAAACGCGGCGACATAGTGGCCGTGGAGGCCTCGCCCGGGCACGACATAGGCATCGTGTCGCTCACCGGCGACATGGTGGCCAAGCAGATACGCCGCACCGGATTCACTCCGTTCAACGGCGAGTACAAGAAGATCTACCGCAAGGCCAAGCCCTACGACATAGAACGCTGGCAGGAGGCCATAACGCTCGAACACGAAACGATGATACAGGCGCGCCAGATAGCGGCCGACATGGGACTCGACATGAAGATCGGCGACGTGGAGTATCAGGGCGACAAGATAAAGGCCATATTCTACTACATAGCCGAGGGCCGCGTCGATTTCCGCGAGCTGATAAAGGTCTTCGCCGAACGGTTCCACATACGCATCGAGATGAAGCAGATCGGAGCCCGTCAGGAGGCCGGGCGCATAGGCGGCATAGGCGCCTGCGGCCGCGAGTTGTGCTGCGCCTCATGGGTGTCGAGCTTTTCGAGCGTAACGACCAACGCCGCCCGCGTGCAGGAGATCTCGCTCAATCCGCAGAAGCTGGCCGGTCAGTGTTCGAAACTGAAGTGCTGTCTGATGTACGAGTACGACGTCTATGCCGACGCCCGCCAGAGCATGCCGCGCGTAAGAGAGCCGCTGCAGGCCATGGACGGCGAGTATCATCTCGTCAAGACCGACATACTTGCCCACACCATGTCGTTCAGCAGCAGCAAGGATGCCATGGCCAACGTGGTGACCATACCCGTTTCACGCGTAAGGGAGATAATAGCCATGAACCGCGCCGGCAAAAAGGTCGACTCCATGGTGGACAAGGAGGACGAGATTATCGACGAGGAGCCGACATTCCGCACCGAGGAGGACAGCATCACCCGTTTCGACAATCTCAACAAGCGCCGTCGCGGACGCAGCGGCCGCAAGGACTCACGTCCGGCCCGGCAGCAGCCGTCGGCCGGCGAACCGGGCATCACGTCCGACGACAATACGCAGCACGGCAAAGAGGCGCGCGACAACAGCCGTGACCGTCGCAGCGGCGACAGCCGCAACGGCCGGCGCGACAACGGCAGCCGGCAGCAGCGCCGCAACAATGTGCGCAACGCGGATGCGGCCGCAACCGAAAGCACGGCGCAGACGGCAACCGGCACGGCGGCGGGCACCGAAAGCGAAAGCCGTCAGCCGAGGCAGGACAACCGCAGCGACAGACGGCGCGACGACCGTCGCAGCGCAAACGGCCGCAACAGGAGTGCCAACAACCGCAGCGGCGATGGCGGCGCCCGCAACAACGCTCCGGAGAATCGCAGCGATTCGGGCGAGCGGAGCGACAGGCCGCGCGGCGGCAGAAACGGCGGCGGACGCAATCAGAACCGCAGGACGCAGAACGATACGCGCGGCGACGGAAACGGCGAAGCGAAGCAGCCGGCAAAGGAGGAGTAGCGGTATAATCCGGAAAGGATGCACGGAACGATGGTAAGCAAAATCGTCAGGATATTGGCTGCGGCCGTCGCGACGGTCATCTGCACACAGTGCCGCATGGCCGACTGCAGCGTGAGAATCGTCGATGTCAACACCGACATGTGGGACGACGAGGCGACGATAACGTTCGTCAACAACGATACCGCCGCCATGCGCAACCTCGACCTGATACTGCACGTAAACAAGGACTTCGACGCCGACAGCATATCGCTGGACATAACGGTATTCACACCCGATTCGCTGCGCTACCGCGAGCGTGTCGCACTGCCGGTCAATGCCCGGTGGAACGCCGACATGCGGCAGGTCGACATCGAAGTGCCGTACCGCCGTAATGTCGTATTCGCACACGAAGGCAAATACACGATAAACATGACCCCCGTCGCCGGAGTAAGCGGCGTGGAGGCGGCAGGAATAAATTTTCAAACTACCAAACAGACCGAATAGTGGGAAAAGACAAGCTGAGGCGATTCGCCGAAAACCTGACTTTCCGGTGCATGGTGCAGCCGGATTTCGATGATATATTCCACAAGGACCACCCCCTGAAAGGGCACTGGCACAGTGACTTTTTCGGTAATGACAATCCGATAGTCCTCGAACTCGGATGCGGCAAGGGCGAATACACCATAGCGCTGGCCGAACGCAACCCGCAGAACAACTACATAGGAGTCGACATAAAAGGCGCACGCATGTGGCGCGGCGCCAAGACAGCCACCGACAACGGCATGAGCAACGTCGGGTTTCTGCGCACGCGCATCGAGTTCATCAATTCGTTCTTCGCCGAAGGCGAGGTCGCCGAGATATGGATCACCTTCCCCGATCCGCAGCTCAAGACCCGACGCGCGAAAAAACGGCTTACGTCACCCATATTCCTCGAGTACTACGCCCGGTTCATGCGGCCCGACGGATGGATCAATCTCAAGACCGACTCGCAGCATCTGTTCGGCTACACGAACGAGGTGGTACGCCGTTTCGGACTGCCGTGCGAGGTAGCCAACAACGACATCTACGGCTCGGGGTATGCCGACGAACAGCTGTCGGTAAAGACCGCCTACGAAACGAAATTCCTGCAGCGCGGCCTGCCCATAACCTACACGAGGTTCTCGCTCGGCGGCCGCACCGGCTTCGACATGTTCGACTGGGAGGAGGACGACAAACTCGAAAAGGACAACGAGGAGGCGCGAAAATAGACCGATTAATACCGGCTCCGCAACAGCCGGAACACATAAAAACACGAACAACCGATTGCCTATGACATAATAACGATCGTAAGACATATAGATAAAAGGCGTTAGCTTTTATTTCGGGGATTCTGGAACTTGGACACTTTCAAAATCACACCCTATGGAATAAGGTTCGACGCCCATGCTGTATTTCAGCGTGGGCTTTATTCCGTATATATGGGTGTGAGGCAGTCCAAGGCCGCAGAATCCTGTATCAGCGAATCGGTCCGCGCTTTTTGTTTGTCGTATCCCGGATCACAAGGACCGCAGGCTTGTTTAAACCTTAAAACTTAAAGACAAATGAAGAAATACATCATCTCAACAGCGGCAGCTGTATCCAGCGGATTGTTATTAACCTCCTGCGCATCGGTATTCTGCGGATCGAGAGCCAAGGTCACATTCGACAGCGACATACAGGAGAAAGCCTCGCTGACGATCGACGGCAGAAAGCACACCGATGTGACATTCCCCTACACGACGAAAATACGACGCGGATTCGACGAGACAGTCGTTAAGGCGGAGGCGCCCTCCTGTCGGACGGAGACGATCATCGTCTACAAAAACTTCAATACCGTGTCGGTAATCAATCTGTGCAACATATTGGGCTGGGGAATCGACGCCGCCACCGGAGCCATAACCAAACCCGAACAAAACTGGTACAGAATAGACTTCAAACCCGAGAAGCCAAACGACACTCGAAAATAAACGCCGAAACAACAATCAGGAACTCCGCTTCATTTAACCGCACAGCACGGGTTAGAAGCGGAAAGTTCCTCCGGCTACAGCAAACCTGCCTCCGTCCCCCCCCGGGAACCATCCTTTAGGCTGCGGAATGTGAGATTGAAATTTCACGGTCGCATGCCCTGCGCAAACCGCAACTTCCGGTGTGCGGATCATTCCGCAGGCTATCGACACGCACTTTGCAAGCCTAAGGCAAGCCGTTCCGAATCTTTAGGTATTTCTACTACCGAACAAACGACATGCTTTTCATATTTTTGCGACATCGCAAACCAAAACACGAAAACATGTCACACAACACGCTTCTTTCCGACAGATCAGACGACAAGCAGACCACAGCCGACGGTTACGGCGATTTCTTCAGCAACCTGCTGCAAATAACTGCCGGATCCGAGTGCAACAATACTCTCGGTGAAAAACTGAAAAAATACGTTCTCGAATGGCTCGACAAAAATCCGTTGGACGGGTTCGATGAATATTCCGACCAGACCTACCGCCGCACATATCTAGGCCGTGATGCCGCAAGCGGTTGGGAAGCTATCGTAATGACGTGGAAGCGTGGAAACCACACCAGAATACACGCCCATCCGCAGTTCGCCGGATACAATCTGGCCGACGGCGTATTCCGCATCGAGATATTCGAGCCGGCAGCCAACGGCCATGTACGGTTGGTCGACGATCGCACGGTAACCGCTCCGTGCGCATTCTTCGCAGTAGGTGCGAAAGACCGTTTCGACAACCACATACACCGCATAACATGTCTCAGCGAAACGGGACATAGCCTGCACATCTACTCCGACGATGCGCTGCGCGGACAGATATACGAGGAACCGTCAGAGCCTGACCGCAATCATAACCATGCGCAGTAACGTTCGGCGATCGGTCCACTCTTACCTGTCAAGTATAGAATCTATGGTATCGGTGGAAATGCGGGCGAACATTATTATCTGGTTCGCTCCATAGTCGGGATCGTCGCGGAACAGCATATCGAAATATTCGTCATCGAACGACCGCCTGAGCTGTCCGATTTTCTCAGGGCCGTCGCTGTCGATTATGTCGTTCAGGTACAGCACCTGAGCTATGCCGAATATCTCACCCGTATCCTCGCAGTACCCGTTGACGTTACGGTCCCACCTGAAATTCAAAACATTTCGGCAGCTGCCCGTTAGCCGGTCGACGAATACGCCGGCGGCGTCCCGCGTGCGGATTACGTGCATGCCGTTGATTTTCGAATTGGTGTAGAATCCGTTGAAGATATATCCGTCGATATCGAGTACGGCATTGTAGTTATAGTACATGTCATTCTCGGCGGCGAACAGCGGCTTACTTACTTCGTGATCATCGGGAAACAGACGACTGAAATCGTAGAAATAATCCATCTGCAAGGAATCACCGCAAAGCCGGTATATCCCTTGGCCGAAAGGCGGATTGAAGTAGGCCGAGCCATTGCGGTTGGGGAAGCAGGGCGTGCGGGCATATCTCGCGCCATCGCAGTGGCGGAAATATCCGTGCTTTATGTCGAAAGCCTCGTCGGTTATGACTAACGAGTACTTTTCGGCCTTATCGGCAAGCGTATATGGCGACAGAGAGAACATCCAGCCATTCGAAATTTTCTTCAGCGACACAGCCCTGAACGGCAGCCGGTACGATCGGACGAAAGTCCCGTTGTGGTCGTATACATTGATCTTCGACGTTGTGCCGTCCAGCACATAGGCGAAATCGGCGTCGGTATCGAAATCGTACACGCGCATTACCTCGTTGCCGGCACGTCCGCGCGGAAAGGCATCACGCACATACTTGCCGCCCAGAGTATAACACTTCACCCGCTCGTCGATGTCCATCACATACATAATGCCTCCGGCCAGCCTTATCTGCGTGACAGTGGAGAGCATGGCCTCGCGCCGATTGTCGAGTTCGATGTAACGCACGTCCTTCAGCAAACTCGCCAGATCGCATGTCACGTGATCAGTGCGCTCGAGATCCACGATCGAAGTACTATCGGTCACGTATGCGAGCTCTTCGTCATGAATGGTATATCCCACACCGGTCCTCTCTCCGCACGCGAACGACAGAACGATGAAAGGCAAATAGCGCAGATTCCTCAGGCTAAATATATGACACCACCCTCGTGCTTGTACATTCATTTTTATTTCCTCCGTCATAACAGAAATGTACTACGGCCTTTGAATATTGTCTACAATTGGATACTCCTAAGTCGCGGCCGGACTGCACAGCAAATATAAAGCGTGTTACTGCAAATATCGGCTTATATCGGCCCTGCGTATTTCCGAATCACTTACGAATCCGTAAAGCATGCCGTCGTCGGATATGGATATATTCTGAAAACCTCTGTCCGACCGCAACGTGTAGAGCAGCTTTCCAGCCCAGTCCAGCACCCGAAGTTCCGACGTGTCATGCGCACGGTCGAGATAGTGGGCCACTATGCGACTGCCGGTCACGACAACACCCGACAGCAGCAGGCCCGAATCGAACATGCGGTCCATCAGCGTCATGTCGTCCAACGATTCCAGTTCTTTCGGCGATTGCGGCGATTTCGCATCCGAAACGACAAAGGCATTGCTGCCGTCGATGTCGCACACGTTGATCTGGTTGAAGAACGGCATGGCCGTAACCACTTTCCGCAGGTTGCCGTCAATGGCCGTTACACCGCCGTTAAGTAGCGGACGCCGTATCGGAGCATACAGGCCGCTGTAATCATAAAGCGTTTTTCTGTTCCTGTAATCGTAAATGATCCTGCGTTGCACGCCGTCCGCACACACGCTCTCGCAGAGCGCCAGTGAATCGTCAAGCACATCGAACACAACGATGTTGCCCTCTATGTCGCCTTCGTACGAGCGTTTGTGCTCGCGCAGCATTATGGTCGTATCGACCACGGTGCGCTTCTCGCGGCAGCATGCGGTAAGATTGATCTTGGCAGCCAGTTCCTTGTCCGCAGCCAGAAGCCAGAGCTTGATGCCGTCGGCCTCCTTCGCGATTCGGCTGTAAAGATTTACGAATCCGTATTCATTGGCCCCGTTGCCCACGTGCGCTACGGTCGCTATCGGCTCCATCGTCGTGCGGTCGCATATGACCATACGGTGTTCCGGATGCCGCATAGTGTAAAATACATACAGTGAATCCGCCGCAAACCCGTCCACGGCACCGACTATATCGCACGGCATGCTGTCGCATTTTATTTCTATCGGATCGTTCGCCGCCGCAATACGGCGGAACTCACCCCTGAATACACCACCCGTGTTATTGCACGAAAACAACACGAGGGAAAACAATATGCAAAACGTACTTTTCATTTCAATACACTAATTGATAACACTGTTTGGTCGTCCGGTAATTCTTGTCATATGGAATACAAGCATTTCTCGATGTTGTACAATTTCCACCCGGTTTGCAATAAACCAACTGCGCTCCAACCTTGTAATCAAAAATTTCATAACACATACATATCGGAACGGGGGCATTTTCATCGATTGTAAGAGCTTCCAGATTCGCCCGCATCAAGTCTGTCGTTTTTGAATTAAGATACATCCTGCACCCCGTAACGGCGGCGGCCGACACTATCAATGTCCGCAAACCAGAATAGTAATTTTTCTTTTCATCGTTTTGTATTCTTAATTATAAACATATTTCGGTTCGTGACGGTTATTGCGTGGTTACAGGTGTCAAATGATTATAAAAATCAGATGTGCATTTTGTTAAGTAATCACTTTTGAAACAAAATTATATCTTTAGATATGATAATGCAAATAAATCTGCCGACATTTTGTCTACATACTCCGATTATGTCGGTGAGAACCACGTCCGTTCATTCTCTTTTATGTAATAATCTGTTTAGGCTTGATATTTCAATCTTAATTCTTGGACTATACGCAGCCATGCAAGCTACCGGTGTAACGCCTGTTTTTCGGGTAGTTGCTGGCAATTCGGTCCCAAAGCCAATCGGCGCTCGTCATATGCGCCCCCCATTTCATTCGCCCGGCATCCGGCTTGTGGAATGGTATACCTCGTGATGCTTTCCGCATGTCGCTCGACAATCCCCCCAGAATGCAAACAGGCACAAACACTAAACAGCTTATTTCTCCCCCCCCCTCCCCAAAAACCTCCCCACAAAAAAATATCATAAAGTAATCGAAAATGCAATTTTGAAA
>CAZFIN010000044.1:0-16368 GCA_964519525.1 uncultured Alistipes sp.
ATTATGGCACAGATTAAGATTGGTATCAACGGTTTCGGACGTATCGGCCGTATGGTATTCCGTGCAGCTTGCACTCAGACTGACAAGTACGACGTAGTAGGTATTAACGACCTCTGCCCCGTAGACTACTTGGCTTACATGCTCAAGTACGACACCATGCACGGCCAGTTCGACGGTACTATCGACTATTGCACCGAGAAGAACCAGCTGATCGTAAACGGCAAGGCCATCCGCGTGACTGCCGAGAAGGATCCTTCGCAGCTCAAGTGGGACGAGGTAGGCGCCGAGTACGTAGTTGAGTCTACCGGTTTGTTCCTCACCGAGGAGAAGGCTCAGGCCCACATCGCCGCAGGTGCTAAGTACGTGGTTATGTCGGCTCCCTCGAAGGACGCTACCCCCATGTTCGTTTGCGGTGTAAACACCAACACATACGCAGGTCAGAAGATCGTTTCTAACGCATCTTGCACCACCAACTGCTTGGCTCCCATCGCCAAGGTTCTGAACGACAAGTTCGGTATCACCGACGGTCTTATGACCACCGTTCACTCGACCACCGCTACCCAGAAGACCGTTGACGGTCCCTCGATGAAGGACTGGCGCGGAGGCCGTGCCGCTTCGGGCAACATCATCCCCTCGTCGACCGGTGCCGCCAAGGCCGTAGGTAAGGTTATCCCCGAGCTGAACGGTAAGCTGACCGGTATGTCGATGCGCGTTCCCACGCTGGATGTATCGGTTGTCGACCTGACTGTAAACCTCGCGAAGCCCGCCAAGTACGACGAGATCTGCGCCGCTATGAAGGAGGCTTCTGAGGGCGAGCTGAAGGGTGTTCTGGGTTACACCGAGGAGGCTGTCGTTTCGTCTGACTTCCTTGGCGATCCCCGCACTTCGATCTTCGACAAGGCTGCCGGTATCGCACTGACCGACACTTTCGTGAAGGTCGTGTCGTGGTACGACAACGAGTGGGGTTACTCGAACAAGGTTCTCGACCTCATCTCGGTAATGAAGGCCTACAACAAGTAATCGCTATTGCGAATCGAATAAGAAACGGCAGCCCGATGGCTGCCGTTTCTGTTGTTTGTGAAACATCTGTAATGGCGGGCCGGAGCCTGCCGACAGCGGCGGCGGATGCGAGGCTGCGGAAGGCAAGCATCGAATTTGCGGTGCGAATATTTGCGTGTTACTGAAAATGAAGCTATCTTTATGACCGTAATCGCTAATACACTGTAACCTATGAAGATTCTTGTTACCATGCTGTCGCTCGCCGCCGCAGTTACCTGTGCGTTCGCGCAAAACGGCGTCGGAGTGGAAACGAAGCCGGCGGACCGGCTGTGCGTATCGGCCGACGGCCACTATCTGCAATATGCCGACGGCCGGCCGTTCTTCTATCTGGGCGATACGGCTTGGGAGATATTCCACCGGCTCGACCGCGAGGAGGCCGACGAATACCTTGCCGACCGGGCCGCAAAAGGCTACACGGTAATTCAGGCCGTGGCGCTGGCCGAGTTCGACGGGCTGAATACTCCCAACGCCTACGGCCACCTGCCGTTGGTCGATCGCGACCCCATGCGGCCCGACATACGCGACGGCGGGGCGAACGACTATTGGGATCATGTCGACTAC
Organism: uncultured Alistipes sp.; assembly: GCA_964519525.1. Lineage (GTDB taxonomy): Bacteria > Bacteroidota > Bacteroidia > Bacteroidales > Rikenellaceae > Alistipes. Next base: position 1,621 of record CAZFIN010000044.1, read on the forward strand.
ATAGTCCGCCGGGCCAACGAACTGGGCATGTACGTAGGTATGCTGCCGACATGGGGCAGCAACTGGAACGACGGCAATCCGATATTCAATCAGCACAATGCCGAGGCATACGGTCGCTTCATCGCCGGGCGTTACCGCGACTGCCGGATAATATGGATCCTCGGCGGCGACCGCAATCCCGACGACCGGCGGAAGCAGGAGGTGATACGCGCCATGGCGCGCGGCATCCGCAGCGTTGACGGAGTAAATCTCATCACGTTCCATCCGACCGGCTGGCGCGGTTCGGCCGAGTGGTTCCATGGCGAGGAGTGGCTGTCGTTCAACGCCCGCCAGAACGGTCATACGCCGCGCTACCAATCCTATCACAACACGCTCGTCGACTTCGGCCGCGGCCCGGCCAAACCCGTGGTCGACATAGAACCGCTCTACGAGGATCATCCGCTGGAGTTCCGGCCCGACGACGAGGGGCACTCCACAGCCGCCGACGTGCGCCGCGCGCTCTACTGGGATGTGTTCAACGGATCGTGCGGCGTGACCTACGGGCATCACTCCGTGTGGCAGATGTACGATCCGGCCAAAGGTCGTGATCCCGTCAACCGCCCGCTCATGCCGTGGCGGCAGGCTCTTGACCAGCCGGGGGCCGTTCAGGCCGGTTATCTGCGCTGTCTTATTGAGTCGCGGCCGTACTTCACGCGTATCCCTGCGCCCGAGTTCATCATTCCCGCCGAAGTGGCGAGTGCCGTGCCGGGCGGCAACGGCCGCTACCGCATGGTGGCTACCGTTGATTCCGGGGGAAGCTACGCAATGGTATATGTACCCGTGGGGAGAAGTTTCTCGGTGAGGGGCGACATGCTGAAGGCGAAGAAGATAGTGGCTTGGCGGTTCGATCCGCGGACGGGACGGGCCGTTAAAATAGGTACGTTCGGCAACGACGGAGGCCCGCTGACATTCGATCCGCCGACGCTCAACGAAGCCGACGACTGGGTGCTGGTGCTGGATGATGCCGAGAAGCGTTATCCAGCTCCGGGCAAGAGATACGGGCGGAACTGACCGGTCGTGTTTCGCATCCGGCCCCGTCCGGCCGACTGCTTCGGCCCGCGAATGACTGCCGGCGCGTCTACGCCTCGCGCACCGGTTTGGGCTGCGGCAGCCTGATCTCTATCGACGCGCCCGACCATTGGTTCACCTTGTGCGCCACATCGTACAGAGTCTCGCCGTCGCTGGTTGTGACCTTTACTTTCAGAGTGAACGGACGGCAGTCGTCGATCTCGCGCGACAGGGGCAGGGTGTTGGGCACCAGATAGACGTAAGCCGTCATCGAATCGCATTCGGCCGTAGTGACTTCGAGGTCGCGGTCGGCCGCAAGTCCCTCGGGAGCGCGCTTGAGATTGGCGCCTACGGGTGCCACCGTACTCTGCGCCGACACGAAGTCGACACGTTCGCCGTTACTGTCGAATCCGCCGCACATGACGGCCGTATTGTATCGCCATAGTTCGGCGAAGCCGCTGTGGACATGTATAGTGAATCTGCGTGACATATCTGCTCGTTGCATTAACTCCGGTACGGTTCCGGCAGCCGCTTTCAGACCCGATGCCGGTCTGCGCTCTGCGGGGCCGCGCCCGATTGACTGTCACAAAAATAGCAATTATTTGCACATATTTAGAAATATTTGTAAATTTGCCTGCTATTTGTACCGAAATGGAGCTTGACAAGAGATATTCAGTAGCATACAAAGGCTTGAAAAACAGTTCCTACCACTACGATTTCGAAGTCGGAGGAGACCTTTTCGCCGCCTACGAGAGCAAGGAGATCAAGGACGGGCGGTGCAACGTGCGTGCCGTAATGTGCAAGCACAGCGACACCCAGCTGACGTTCGGAATCACGATCGAGGGCTGCGTGACGTGCGAATGCGACCGCTGTCTGGAGGATTGCTCCGTACCCGTGACATACGAGGGCGAACTCATGGTCCGCATCTCGGACGAGGTAGGCGAGTACGATGGCGATGTGATGTGGGTTTCGCCCTCGGAGGACGAGATCGACCTCACACAATATATTTATGAAAGCATAGTACTTTCGCTGCCCTACCGGAGAGTTCATCCCGAAGGTGAATGCAACCCCGATATGCTGGCGCGGTTCTCGGTCGCGAGCGACGAGGAGATCGGAGCCATCGAGGCCCGGGCTTGCGGGCAGGACGATCCGCACGGCATAAGCGAGACTGACTTCAATAAGTTGGCAGCATTGAAGGCCCGTATGGAAGGCGGGGACGGCGGACAGTAGCTTTTGAAATAAGAAACAAACAAATAACTTAAACTGATATTGTAAAATGGCACATCCTAAACACAAAGTCTCGTCGACCCGACGCGATAAGAGAAGAACTCATTACAAGGCCGTCGTTCCCACGGTCGTTACCTGCTCGAACTGCGGTGCTTCGGTACTCTACCACCGCGTATGCCCCGAATGCGGATTCTACCGCGGCAAGCTGGCTATCGAGAAGAAAGCCGAGTAGTACGTTCGACAACTACGGAGAGAGCCTCACTGCGATGCGCTCTCTCTTACATTTAAACCGGACCCGTTATTAATGAAGTGATCTATGTTGAAAATTGGTATTGACGCTATGGGCGGCGACTTCGCTCCCGAAGCGGTAGTGAAAGGTGCAGTGATGGCTTTGGAGGCCATAGGCGAGGACAGCCGCATCGTTCTCTTCGGCGACGAGGAGAAGATCGTTGCGCAACTGGCAGCCGAAGGATGCGCCGCCGGGCGGTTCACGATAGTTAACGCCTCGGAGGTGATAGAGATGGGCGACCATCCGGCCAAGGCTTTCAAGGCCAAACCCGATTCAAGCATAGCAGTGGGTTTCGGTTATCTGGCCAAAGGCGCCATCGACGGTTTCGCCAGCGCAGGCTCCACCGGAGCCATGATGGTGGGTTCGATGTATGTGGCCAAACCCGTGAAGGGCGTGATACGTCCCACCATATCGACGCTTATTCCCACCATCACAGGCGCACCGGCGCTTATTATGGACGTGGGGCTTAACGTCGACTGCAAGCCCGAGGTCCTGAGCCAGTACGGCCTGATAGGTTCCATCTATGCCGAATCGGTGCTGGGCATAAGCAATCCGCGTGTGGCCCTGCTCAACATCGGCGAGGAGGAGACCAAGGGCAATGCCCAGACGCAGGCGGCATACCAGTTGATGAAGGCCGACGGCGAGAAGGGACTCTACAATTTCGTGGGCAACGTCGAGTCGTCGTACATCTTCACCGGCAAAATAGCCGACGTGGTGATCTGCGACGGATTCGTGGGCAACATCGCCCTGAAAATGGCCGAGGGACTCTACGTCATCAACCACAAGATGGGCACCACCAACCCGTTCTGGAACGCCATGAACTACGAGAACGTAGGCGGTACGCCGGTTCTGGGTGTGAATGCTCCTGTGATGATCGGTCACGGCAAATCGACTCCGGTCGCCATAAAGAACATGATACTCTCGATGGAGCGCAGCATAAACTCTCACGTCACCGAGAAGATCCGCGAGGCATTCAAGGATGTCGAGCTTGCCGACGAGGCATAAGAGCAACGCCCGTATCTGATTCAGCGGCCGTCCCGGTTACATTCCCCGGACGGCCGTTTTTCCGTACCGTTCACTGTGGGTCTGCCCCGACTCTATATCCGCCGAATGAGCCGTGCCGGATTGCCGGCGACGATGGTATTGTCCTCGACATCTTTCGTGACGACCGAACCGGCTCCTACCACGGCGTTTTCGCCTACCGTGACGCCCGGCAGTATCGTGGAACCTGCACCTATCCAGCAGTTGCGTTTCAGTAGTACCGGTTTGCAGGTCAGAACCATGCGGTCGTAGAGGTCGTGGTTGTTGGAGATCAGCTGCGCGTTGGCCGCCACCTGCACACCATCCTCGATCGTGATGCCGCCCGCACCCATAAAGAGCGCATTGTTCATCACTACCGCATTTTTGCCGATCCTGACATTGCATCCTCGCACGACTGTGACGGGTGGCATTACGCGGCTGCCTTCGCCGATGTTGCCGCAAAAAAGTTCCGTTACGAGCCTGTCGTACTCCTCGGTCATCGGCATCGTGTGGTTTATTTTGTAACAGAGCTGTGCGCAGCGGACACCCTCGGCAGGATTGGCCTCCTCGGGATTGCGCAGGTCGATTCTTGTCTCTTCCATATTTTAGTGCGTATCGGGTTTCTTTCTCACGGGCAAGTGCGCTGCGCGGTATTTGCGTGGTGACATGCCCAAGTGCTTCTGCACATAGCGGCTGAAGTAGGATAGCGACGAAAAGTGCATCTCCTCGCATATCTGCGTCAGCGACATGTCGCTGTTTCTCAGGTAGCCGGCTATCATCGGCACGGTGTGGCGGTCGATGAGGTACGACACGCTGCGGCCCGTGTTGCGCTTGACGGTTTCGGAGAGATATTTGGGCGTTACGTTCAGCTGTTCGGCGTAGTAGGCCACTTCGCGGTAACGTTTGCAGCGTCCGGCCTCCAACAACGACAACAGACGACGCACGATGTGTGCCGTGCGATCGGTGGCCGATACGCCGTCGTGCCGTTTGGCGTGAAAGTCGAACAGGTCGTAAATCATCGTCAGCGCCAGCGAACCCATCAACTCGTCGTGGAACAGATGGCCTTTGTCGTCCATCCGCTTGCGGATGCGGTGCAGGTCGGCATGCAGCCGCTCTGCATCTTCCGCCGAAAGCGGAATTACGGGGTCGTCAAATAGGCTGATACGGCCGCTTACGCCGTAGTGGTTGGCCGGTAGCAGACTGTACAGAAAGGCGAACGGCGCAGCGATAAACTCCACGCGCAGTCCTTCTCCGGATTCGATATTGCCGACGAGTTCGGGGTGCGATATTACCGCCGCATCATTCCGGCGCACGCATATCGGCCTGCCGTTATACATAAAACGTCCTTCTCCAGCCAAGCACAGCAAATGAACGCCCCAGTCGGTGAAGCGTGGGGAGTTTATGTCGGCAAACGACTCCGAGTAGATGATCTCGGCTTCCGGTTTCCTTTTCATGTTTGCAAAGATATGGCGTTTCGTGCGAACGCTACGCGATTTTGCGATAAAAATGAAAATTTACCGGTGATATGTGAAAGTGACGTGCCGGCATAAGGCGCTATCTTTGCATAGGCAAAGATGAAATATATGGGAACCGGAATAGCTATTAACAATGGCGTGGCGATGCGGTGCCTCGTCCGGAGCGGTATCATAGTCATCCCGAGGTCGGTCCGCAAGGAGCGTATGGCGCAGAATCCCGATATTTGATGGCTTTTTCCGATAATTTGAAAAACAGTGTATAATCCGATGAAAAACAAATTTTTAACCGCTGCCTTGACGGGGCTTTGCATGATGCTATGCGCAACTTCGTCGGCAGCCGATCCAAAGAGCGATATGAATACCGAAGGAAAGAAATTAGTGATCTTTTTCTCGCACACGGGCGAGAACTACAATGTGGGTGTTATTGAGAAGGGCAATACCCATGTCATAGCCGATATGATTGCCGACGCCACGGGTGCCGACCGTTTCGAGATCGAACCTGAAAAACGCTATCCGCACAACTACAACGAGTGTATTGCCGTTGCCAAGAAGGAGATGCAGGCCGGTATGCGTCCGGCAGTCAAAGGCGACATCGCCATCGAGGATTACGATGTGATATTCATCGGTTATCCCAACTGGTGGGGTGAGGCTCCTATGTGCGTCTACACTTTTATCGAGAAGCACGACTGGACCGGCAAGACTGTCATTCCGTTCATCACTCACGAGGGCAGCGGAATGGGCGGCACCGACCGCAACATTGCCAAGGCCTGCAAGGGCGCGACGGTGGCCGTCGGCAAAGGTCTGGCCGTGCAGGGTAAGGTTGCCCAGACGAATAAGGTCTCGGCACAGCAGAGCGTGACGCGTTGGCTGACGGAGCTCGGATTCTGAAAAACGGGCCGGCGTTTGAACATTTTTCGCACAATGTTTGCGTATTGATCAAACGGGTGCTATATTTTACACTTAATAATGGCTTTAGTCCTGCGACGCGGGTTGTATTCCCGCGAGAATGGTCTGAAGTCATTATCTTTTTATATCAGATAATATTTTAGATGAATCAGAGATATTGAGCCGCAGGCTGCGGCGCAGAGAGACTTGTGTTTCGATATGCGTCGGTATTCCCAACAAAAAAAGGTCCTTTTCAAAGGACCTCGAGAGCGGAAAACGAGACTCGAACTCGCGACCCCAACCTTGGCAAGGTTGTGCTCTACCAACTGAGCTATTTCCGCAGTATTTTCGTCGCAACCCGGCGGTTATCTCATCCGATTGCGAGTGCAAAGATAGATAAAAAATATTAAACTGCAAATTTTCCTTGATAAAAAATCATTCATATCCGTAAAATCGACATGATATCCGCGCTATCGGGCGGCACAACCGTTGAACAATGCAGTTCGCCGCAGTGAAAAGGGGACCGGCAGACCGGTCCCCCGATGAAAATCAATCGACTATTCTTCGACTATCGTCACCGACAGTATCAGATCGCCGGGACGTATGTCGTCGATCACATCCAGCCCCTCCACGACTCGGCCGAAGCAGGTGTGAACTCCGTCCAGATGCTGTGTGTTGCGGCGGTTGTGGCAGATGAAGAACTGCGATCCGCCCGTGTCCTTGCCGCGGTGGGCCATCGACAGTACGCCGCGGTCGTGGTACTGGCGTTCGGCATCGGTTTCGCATTTTATGGTATAGCCCGGGCCTCCGGTGCCGTCGCCTCTGGGGCATCCGCCCTGAATGACGAAGTCGGGGATGACCCTGTGGAACGTGAGTCCGTCATAGAAACGGCTCTCGGCGAGTTTTATGAAGTTTGCTACGGCGATCGGAGTCTCCTTCTCGTAGAGCTCGGCCTTCATGTCGCCTTTTTCGGTAGAGATAACTGCGTATTTCATATATTGTGATAAGTGTTGAAATCATCTTTGGTCATTATGAACGACAGCAGGTCGCGCAACCGGCCGTCGCAGGTGCGGCTTGCCATGTGCAACGTTCCTTCGGTGCGGAATCCGAGCCGCGCGAGCAGTCCGTGCGACCGTCCGTTGTCCGGATAGCACGTGGCCGTTACTGCGGGCATGTCCAGCGTGTCGAACGCATGATGCAGTACCGCTTGCGCTGCCTCGCGCATCAGATGCCGGCCCCAGTATGCCTCGTCGAGCCAGTATCCGATCATCTTTATTCCGGTATCCTCGCGTTTCGGATCGGGTATGAGTGCAACGGCGCCTATCAGCAGCCGGTCTTCGCGCAGCTCTATCGCCCATGTTGTCTCCTTATCGAGAAATACCTCGCGGAGTACGGCAGCCGACTCCTCGCGTGTTCCGTGCGGTTTCCATCCGGCACGTTCGCCGATTACGGGATTGCAGGCGCATTCGAACAGCCGGTCGACATCATCCGTCTGGAACGGACGCAGACGCAACCGTCCGGTCTCCAGTACGGGTGTTGCCGGCTCTGCGGCTGTGGCTGTCGGTCGGTTGTCCATATGTCGGTTCCGGTCTAAAAATTCTCACAGAGCCGCAGGCCCTCGTCGATTGCCGCTTGTATTTTACGGTCAATCTGTTCGGGGGTGCTGTAATCCAGATTTTCGGCGCTTACGACCATCAGTTCGCCCCATCCCCAGAGCCACGACAACGCCCTGATGTACGGTGTGGCCTGTTCCAGCCGATCACCCGTCCGAATGTCCATTCCGCGGGTCGTTATGTACATTACCTTTCCGGCCTTGCATAATCCTTCACATCGCGTTCCGTTGTCGGTGAACGTTATGCCGAACAGCGATATGTTCTCGAAAAACACTTTCAGCGCGCCCGGGAAACTCATGTCCCAGAACGGAGCCGCTATCACTATGCGGTCGGCTTCGGCCACCTTGCGGGCCATGGCCGCGAAGTGTTCGGGTATGCGGCCCTCGCTTCGCTCGCCGAGCATCTTTTCGCCCACTGCGGGGTATCCCTTGTCGTTGAGTTCGAATATCTCGACGGCATATCTATCCTTCAGCCGCTCCACGACGGGCGTCAGTATCCTTTTCGTTCGCGACTCGGGCCGCATGCATGCGTCGATGACGATTAGTTTCTTCATGAGCGTTGTCTTGCTATTGCTGTCGGTTGTACTCCGAATCTGCGTCAATCCATATCTATGTTCGGGGCGTCGATTATCTCCGAAGCGTTTGCCCCGGGCTGTATCAGCTCCTCGTCGGTGTAGCCGAACGTGCGGTAATACTCGTTCAGGAATCTTACCAGATCGTCGCGCTGCGCGTATGCGGCCAGATAGTAGAGTTCCGACAGACTGTCCATCTTCTCGGTTATCAGATCGCCCACTATCGACGCCTGCGCACCCTCGAACTGCAGGTAATACTCGATGTATTCGATGAGCGTGTCGGCGTACGCCTTCAGCAGGGCATCGCCTTTCTCGTTCTGCTTGAGCGCGTAATACGACTCGATGAACGGATATGTGTTGGCGTCGGTGTAGCGTATCTTGGGCGATGGCAGCACCTCCAGTCCGCGGTCGAGCGCCGCCAGCGCCTTATCGTTCTGTCCCTCGCGTATGAGCTGTTTGGCCAGTCGGGCGAATGCTTCGCGGGCACGCGAGGCGCTCAGATTGTACTGTATGAAGTAGTCGGCGTTTACCTTGGGGTCGGCCAGATTGCCGTAGCGGAACTTCTCCATCAGCAGCGGGTACGCCACGTCGGTGTCCATGCGTCCTATCTCCCATGACGAGCGGTAGGGTGTGAGTATCGGCACCAGCCGGTACGAATAGCCGTCGAACTGCAGATAGTCGAGCAGTCCGAAGTCCTGAAGGATGTATACCTGCGTGAACGATATGGGCCGGTTCCAGTCGAAGTTGGCCAGCAGATCGAGAAGCATCATCTCGCTCTTGTCGATCGACCGCTTTTTGGGCGCGATGTTGATGTACACCGTGTCGACCATCAGATCGCGGTCCTGCTCCTTCACTATGCCCGATGCTATGGCGTTGTCCTTGTTGACGGGGATGGCTATGCGCCGGGCCGGTATGTAGTCGATCATCGAGCCGTCGGTGAGCGCGAGTTTGGTGGCGTCGTCCTCGCTTGCTATGAAGTCCATCAGCTCGCCGATCTCCACCACGCGGTCTACACGCTCGCGCACCGGCAGCCGGTCGTTCACGAATGCGTATTTGCTGCGCGGCAGCGAGAACGGCACGGGGGCCGATTCGTTGGCGCGGGTCTTCATCTCGTCGATGTACCACTCTCCGCCCAGATAGCTGGAGTTCATGATCCTCACGTCGGTGCGCACGCCGTCCACCTCCTGATTGAACCACAGCGGGAATGTGTCGTTGTCGCCGTAGTTTATCACTATTCCGTTTTCGGGCACCGACAGCAGATAGTTCCAGCCTATGTCGCGCGCCATGGTGCGGCCCGAACGGTCGTGATCGTCCCAGTTCTGCGCGGCGAGTATCGCCGGAACGGCGAGGCATACCGCCGTGGCGGCAGCGGCCGTTGCCGTCGTGTCGCGCCGTGCGATGAATGCGAACAGATCCCGTATAGCCAGCACGCCCAGACCTATCCAGATGCAGAACGCGTAGAACGATCCGGCGTATACGTAGTCGCGCTCGCGCGGCTCCGAGGGGCTGGTATTGAAGTACACCACCAGCGCTATGCCCATCATGATGAACAGCCACATTACCACGGTGAAGTTGCGCTGGTCGCGGTTGAGCTGGTATATCAGACCTATTATTCCCAGCAGGAACGGCAGGAAGAAATAGGTGTTGCGTGCCGGATTGTCGCGCATCTCTCCCGGCAGATCGGTCTGCGGGCCGACGTAGAGTGCGTCCAGCGCCTTGATTCCCGACAGCCAGTTGCCGTGGGCCATCGTGTTGCTCGATGCCTGTATGTCGTCCTGACGTCCCACGAAATTCCATAGGAAATAGCGCCAGTACATGTAGTTGAGCTGGTAGGTGAAGAAATAGTAGAGGTTTTCGGCGAAGGTGGGTTCGGTGAAACTCTCGCCTGTGGCCTCGTCGTACACCGTGCGTCCGAAGTCGAGCACCTCGCCCGTCAGGGCGCGTCCCTGCTCGTCGCGCATGATCTCGCCGTTCTCGTCGCGCATCACGTCGGTCTTTGTCCGGTAGGCCGCCCACGGCTTGTATTCGGCCTCGCCCTTGTAGGCGTTCCACAGGCGGGGGAACAGATGCATGAACTGCTGGGGATAGACGTATCCCGACAGGGTGGTGACCTGTTCGTAGCGTCCGGTGTCCTTGTTGAAGAAGTACGACGTGCTCTCCTCGGTGGAGTCTATCGGCGACGAGTAGTAGGGGCCGTACAGCAGCGGACGGTTGCCGTACTGGTCGCGGTTGAGCACGGCCAGAAGCGCGTGCGGATTGTCGGGGTTGTTGCTGTTCATCGGCGGATTGGCCACGGCGCGTATGGTCACGGTGGCGTATGACGAGAATCCGACGAGTATCATCGTCGTGCACAGCAGCAGCAGGTTCCATACTTTGCGGCCCGCGCGGTGGGTTCGGTAGATTCCGTAGGCGAGCGCTGTGAACAGCGACAGCGCGAATACGGTTATACCCGTGTTGACCGGCAGATGCAGCGTGTTGACGAACAGCACGTCGACCATCGCGCCGATGTAGACGGTGTAGGGTATGATCATGCCGTTGATGAACCCGAGTATGGCCAGCGCTATGAGCGTGGCGTAGAACGCGCCCTTGAGCGTGATGTCGCCGTACTTGCGGAAATAGTAGATGAACACCAGCGCCGGTATGGTCAGCAGGTTGAGGATATGGACACCTATCGAGAGTCCCATGAGATAGGCGATCAGCACGATCCATCGTGTGGCGTGCGGCTGGTCGGCCTGCTCCTCCCACTTGAGCATCAGCCACACCACCAGCGCCGTGAACATCGACGAAAGGGCGTATACCTCGCCTTCGACGGCCGAGAACCAGAACGTGTCGGTGAACGTGTACGCCAGAGCGCCCACGGCTCCCGCACCCAGAACGGCTGCCTTGTCGCCGTCGCTCATGGTGCGGCCTCCGGCCGTGAATATGCGGCGGGCTATGTGGGTTATCGACCAGAACAGGAACAGTATGCAGAATGCGCTGGCCAGACAGTTCATGGCGTTGACCATGTGCGGCACGTAGTGGGTCGAGGGAGCGAACATGGTGGCTATGCGCGCCATGAGCATGAACAGCGGCGCTCCGGGCGGGTGTCCCACCTCCAGCTTGTACGACGTGGCGATGAACTCGGCGCAGTCCCACAGACTCGACGAGGGTTCCATCGTCAGCAGATATGTGACGGCTGCCACGGCGAATACCGCCCAGCCGACGATTCGGTTCCAGCGTTTGAAATTCATAGAAATCATGTGTTAGCCGGAAATCGGCGGATCGTCCGGCGTGCGGTCGGTGCCCGTGCCGCGGTGCGGTCCGTCGTTCCTGAATTTTACCGATTGCAAAGGTAATAAATTAACGTCAAATATCGGATGTTATTCCTTCGGCCGGCCTTTTTTTGAAATAAATAGTGGTAAACGCGTCATCGGCGCGGCGTGCCGGACCGCGCGAGTGCCGCCTTGCGGCGTGCCGGCGTGAAACCTTTAGTGATATGTCGCGCTTTAGGTTCGTAGAATATTGGATTGATATTTTGCGGTCCTGTGGACCGCGCGAGCCGCCGGCGTTACGCCGGTTCTACGAGCAACTGCGGGTAATCCGGTTTTGGACGCTGTACCGTGCCTCTCCCCGCGCGGAGGCTCGCTGCCGCTCACTCCGCAGGCTGTGACTCACACCTCACATGCCTAAAGCAGAAGTTCGTTTTACAACAGTCGTTTTCTCGCCTCGGCATAGCCCGAACTGCGTTCGGCATCTGCTCTCGGCTTATCGAAAACGTTCGTTTTACAACAGTCGTTTTCTCGCCTCGGCATAGTCCGAACTGCGTTCGGCATCTGCCCTCGGCTTATCGAAAACGTTCCGTTTTACTACAACACGCGGCCGTCGTCAATTCGCGCCAGCATATCTTTATAGAGGGCCCACAACCCGGGATTGTGCAGCGGCGAACCGGCCAGCAACACCTTGCCGTTGCGGTCGAGCAGAAAGGTATGGAAGCGGTCGTCATTAGGGATATGCGGATTGTCCCTTATGAAATCGCCCGCCCGATCGAGCGCCACATTGCGGCCGGCGCCGTTTATTATCACGGCTCTCAATACGGCCTTGTACTCTGCGGCTTTGGGCGACATGACGAATACGAAATCGGCATCGGGGCAGATCGTCGCCACGCTGTCGATCAACGGATCCCACTCGGGTAATTTTCCGACCAAGCATGTGCCGCAGGCAGTAGAGTCGTAATAGATGAGGATATGTGCTTTCGAGTCCTCGATCTCGAACGGACGCACATCGCGTCCCGCGACCAGTTGCAACGATGCGGGAAAATTCACCTGCGAACCCATGAACCGTTGTAACTTGCGGCTTACGCCGCCATCTCCGCACGCCTGAAACAGACACGCGGAAACAAAGGCCGTAATAATCGTCACTTTCTTCATCAGGTCAGTTTTCAATCAGGTCGAAATATCCCAGATACTCCTCACTGTCGGAATTTGCATACCAACAATATATGCGTCTGTCGTCAGGAGTGACGGCAAAACGTATGACCAAGTCATTGAACGTATATTGCGCCACCTCATCGCCGTTCCAATCGAGTACGGCTATCTTGGAACGGGTTGTACGGTAGTCATATTCTCCACATGTGGAGTCTATGTACAAAACGTAGATACGGCTGTCGGTAGCTTGCGCATTAATGGCTCCGAATATGCAGTCATCAGTACCGGTATTTATATTTTTCAGCCGTGTCGGGTAGAATCGTCTCAGCTTCTCGGAACGTATTCCCTTGTCGGTAAGGGAGAATATCTCCAGCAGCATGCCGTTTCCCGTTACATTGAAAAATCGTTTTCCGTCGGGTGATGCAGCACTCTCGGAGTTATAGTAGAAATAATCTCTCACTTGTTCCCCATCCGGCAGCCCATTGATCAATGGATATTCGTCGTAGGTGATCGCAGGCTCGGTAATCGGACCTTCTGCAATTGTGGCGACCAAATATCGGGGCGTACCGCTGCATAACATGCGGCCGTCGACATAAAAAATGTTTCTTGCACTGCGCGCTACTTGAAAATCGTATCGTTCAACTACGAATCGTGTCTGACCCGCAAGTGCCTGCCTGAGGTCGATGCCCAATATCTTTAGGTTACTATCCATAGCGTACATTATGCCCTTATCCCTATCGGTTGTAAGACATCTGCACCCCATAAACTCATCGGCACCACGGCCCATGTATGCGAAACTCGTGATATGCTTACCGTCTGCGGTGGATATTGCGTGAAACAAGTTATCGTTATCGGCACTGCGACAATACAGAATCGCTATCGAGTCGCATGGCACAATGTACATAGGCCTGTCCAACATCAGGTCATTCTTCAAGGGGTGTATATCTACCGCATACTCCCGTTCGAAATTCGGCGCAGAGCAATCTCCGGCATCGGACGCGGCGCATGCGGTTATCAGCAGCAGAGGCGATATGATTTGCAACATATCGCGTATCAGAGCGAAGGACTTCATATTTATTGCCACTTAATGTTTACAAATACGGAGGTGTGGCATATGTTCCACAAGAACAATGTCCCGATACCATTACTGTTTTTCCAGATTTTATCCACATATTGTCCCATGTTTTACCGCACTTTTTACATTTATAATAACACTGATTCGTTATAGTTGACTCACAAATAGCATTCAACGTACATTGGTCTTCGCTTTGCGTCAATGCCTCGAGATTGGCCTTCATGAAGTCGGTCATTTACGAACGTGTGTAGGCTTTGTATGCCACCGTTGCGGCCGCCGACAACACGAGCAATTACCCGTAATCAAAACAAACTTTTTCATGATTGTAAAAATTAAACTGTTAAACAAGATTTGAATTACATTGTCGAGAATGAAGCGCTTGTCTCGGCGGAACATAATGAAACATCAGGGCGACTTTGTCGACAGCAAACCTCCTTTACAAATATAGGATATAAAAGTCCGGCAGGCAAATATTTCGATGAAAATCATGCGAAAAGACATAAAAAGCGGTAAAAAATAGGAACGTTTTCGATAAGCCGAGAGCAGATGCCGAACGCAGTTCGGGGTATGCCGAGGCGAGAAAACGACTGTTGAAAAACGAACTATTTACTTTAGGTTTGTAGAGTGGAGAATTGACTTTTTGCGGTCCTATGGACCGCGCGAGCCGCCGGCGTAACGCCGGTTCTACGAGCAACTGCAGGTAATCCGGTTTTGGACGCTGTACCGTGCCTCTCCCTGCGCGGAGGCTCGCTGCCGCTCACTCCGCAGGCTGCGACTCACAACTGACGAGCCTGAAGTGGATAGTTCTCTTGTGTGCTTTGCGATCCGGGGGCGGCAGGCCTGAGGCGGATAATTCCCGAATTTTCCTTGCGCGGGTGTGGCCGATTCGCCGAAAAATGTCTATTTTTGTGAAAATTTCATATGTCTATGGATTCGAAACTCGTTTTATACAATACGCTCACCCGCCGCAAGGAGGTGTTCGAGCCTATAAATCCCGAGCATGTGGGCATGTATGTGTGCGGTCCCACCGTTTACGGCGACCCGCATCTGGGCCATGCCCGTCCCGCCGTGACGTTCGACCTGCTGTTCCGCTATCTCAAGGCCACGGGCTACAAGGTGCGCTACGTGCGCAACATCACCGAT
>CAZFIN010000045.1:0-16213 GCA_964519525.1 uncultured Alistipes sp.
CGCGCATGCCCGATTTTCGGGGTTACATCTCCGACATCGGCGCCCCGTCGGCCAACATGTACGGCATGGGCGGCCGCGACCGCGATCTGTGCCGCCGGTGCCGCCGTCCGTCGTGCCTGCACCCCAAGCGGTGCCCCAATCTCGACAACGACCATTCGCGCCTGCTGGCCCTCTACGAACGCATACGCGCGGTGAAGGGCGTGAAGAAGGCTTTCATCGGCAGCGGCATACGCTACGATCTGTTCGACGGCTCGCCCTATCTCGAAACCGTTGTCCGGCATCACACCTCGGGCCGCCTGAAGGTGGCGCCCGAACATACCGAGGATCATGTGCTGGCGCTCATGCGCAAGCCGCCGTTCGCCATGTTCGAGCGGTTGAACGACGACTTCCGCAGCATATGCGAGCGCAACGGACTCCGCTATCAGCTCATTCCCTATTTCATCTCGTCGCATCCCGGATGTCGCGAGTGCGACATGAAGGCTCTCGCGCAGAAGGTGCTGGGACGCATGCACTTCGATCTGGAGCAGGTGCAGGATCTCACGCCTACGCCCATGACCCTCTCGTCGGTGATGTTCTACACGGGCGAGAATCCCTACACGGGCGAAAAGGTCTATGTTGCGCGTTCGCAGGACGACAAGCGCCGTCAGAAGTCCTACTTCTTCTCCACCGCTCCGCGCAGCCGTCATGCGTCGGGCGGCGGCACCTCGCTGCGCGGTAAGCAGCGTCCTGCCGCCGGCAAACCGAAACGGAAATAGGTGCTCTTTTCACGAAACAGAAACGGCAGCGGCCGCCGTCGGGAAATCCCGGCAAGCGGCCGCTGTCGAACATTTATCGGATCGTTTTGTCCGTACTTATTCCTTATCTTTGTCGTGTACGAGTCGCAGGTGAACAGCGTCGCTACCCGACGGGTCGGGCTCTCCGTATTTTGTAAATGATTGAAGTCCCCATACCAAACCAGCACCATCCCAATTCTCTTCAGTTATGGCTATGTCCAATGTGTAGAAATTGATATCAAGAGCTTTCCCGTTCGCAAACCAGTAATAGGTTCCTTCCGACATCCACAGGTCATAGAAGAGTGGATGGTATTTAACCGCATATGAGGTATTAGTATCCGGATTAGACGGAAACCATGTATATCGGTTGGCATACTGAATCACGCCGCTATTGTATGCTGGCAAACGATTATAACGATCTATATTTGTACGCTGTTTGAATCGTCCGTATCCCGATGCCGCTATCGGCAGGAAGATTTGGGTGCCTGTCGTCTCGTCACAGACGATAACTCCTCGCATTCCCCGACCACTGTTGTGATTGTCGGGAGTGGCACCGTAAACAAGATTGATATCTTCCAGCGTCTCGTTAGCGCCGTCGCCGTAGAGCACTCCAAATCCATAGACAGTGTGGGGGCGCGGATTGGCCTTGGTACCGATAATCTCATCCCAATCATTGCTGTTAGGGAGACGGCTTTCGATCTCTTTGTCGTTTATCTTGACCTTGAATGTTCCCCACTCCGAGGCATCTGTTTTGATCTCTCGCCATTTCATTGTAGTGGTATTAGAAATATCGCTCTCGGCTATGATGAAATCACGATCCGTACCGTTCTTTGCGAACCACTCCAAAGTATTGGAGCGCGCGTCGATCGGGTACTGGCGGTTATACCTGCGGAAATATGCTCCCTCCACCTCGGGATCGGGCGCTTCCTCGGCTATTGTGTTGTTGTAACCTCCGGTGCGGAGATTGAACGTGTGCCACATGACCTTGCTGTCGTAGAACGACACGGGGTCATAACCCTGACGTACGAAGATGGTGTGTACGCAGGTGTAGTTGTTGTAGTGAATGGTGATGATGCCGCCGCGCGGAGTCGTGGTGGGTCCCTTGGGCCGGAACGTGAAGTCGATGGTTCGTCCTTTTTGGTTGTTATCGTCATAGGGATTGCCTGTGCCCGAAATAGTACCGTCGGGGTTGGCCTGCGATGCACCGGCAGTAGGTTCGAGCTGAATCCAATCCTTGCCTACAGTCACTTCGGCACGCCACGGACCGTCCGACAGCAGATTCTCGAACTTGGGGGCCTGCTGGTAGGGGAGAATCTTCAACTGCACATGGAATGGCTCCGTGCTGGTACCCTTGCGCCATACGGCTTTAGGATTGAGGATTCGGCGTGACTGAATGATCTGAAGAGGTTTTTCTATCTCTTTTATCTCTCCATCCGGTTTCTTTATCTTGGCTTTGATGACCACTTTCGATTCACGCTGATAGGCGGCATATGGGTTGTTACCCGAATAAGCGGTTTGCGAGACCATCACACGGGCACGTGTATACAGCGGAATCTCGACCGAATATTCACCCGGTGCGCTCTGCTCGATCGTGTAGTCGCCGTCGGACTCCTCGTGCGTTCCGGTAGTTACCTCGTAGGTACGTTGGCCTCGCTGGTTTTGCTCCCAATAAGTTTTGTTATAAGTGTAGGTTACGGATGCACTTGGACCATATGGACTGATATTTTGCCCATTTTCAAATAAGGGCCATACACCGAACTGCGCTTCAGTTGTCTTGCGCAGCGACAGGAATCCGTTCCACGGTCCGGGATGGTCCACATCTTCGTCCCAATATACCTTTCCGCCTTTTTCTTTTGCAACTTTTTTGTCATCATCCGTAACTTCGCCAGCTCGGGGACCCCAACTGGCTTGGGTGATTTGGTCATTGGGAATCTCGGCTTCCAGCGATATGAGTTCACCGCCCACGATCTTTATGGGGTAGTTCATCGTCTGGTTGTAGAGATAGGAGATGTAATACGGCTCGTCGGCCAGAATATCCGGCTCCTGATCGTAGACTATGTGCCAGTCGTTGTCGTTGGCGTAGTTTTTCAGCTTCAGAGTCAGTTTGTAGTGGTAGTTGCGCTCGGCATCGTAGTTGGTCGTGACATTCTTGCCCAGCATGAAACGGTAGATGATCGGGCCTTCGGTTGCACCCGCATTGTCGCCATCGATTGCTTCGCGCTTGTAGTAGCCGATTACCTCCACATAGGTTCCCTCTGGCTGACTGTCCTTATAACCTTTGCTATCAGGGTTGTTGCCATCAGGGTATTGAGGCTTTGTCCTGTCTTCGCTGGCATTGGGGGTGTCTTTCGGCCACAATTGCGTCTTCAACTGACCCTCGCCCTTCATATTCTCGTAGAAGAACAGCGCCTCGGCCGTTTCTGTATGAGCGTCGGCAATATTGCGGGGGTAGTTGAGTTCTTTGGTGACGAGATTGTCCGCATTGACGTCCTCCGCACCCTCGAATTTGGAAACTGTAATCATTTCACCATTTCGGAAAAGGTTAACGGCAGATGCGCTATGCTGCTGGCCGAGAAAACATATCTTGGCTATGTCCTTTACCTGTATCGACTTGATCCACACGCTCACACCTTCCCTCAAACCTGAACCGTCGACTGCTACGGTCACTTTCGACGCCGCGCGCTTGATCCATGCGTGCAGTCGTTTCTTGCCGCCGCCGATCGTTATCGGCTGCACATCGTCAGATGCAGCCTCGCCGTTGGTGACGTCGTGGAAGAACCCGAACATCTCGTCGTTGTTCTCCACATTCGCGGGATCCCATTCGAGAGAGATGCTTTTCAGGCCTTTGACAGTCTGTATGGCGGTCGCGTATTTTTCGCGCATCATGTCGCCCATGTTCGCCACGGCATAGATGTAGTAGGTGCCGTGGGGTACCGTCATGGTGAATGTCGCGCGCTGGGTCCGATCTTCGGCTATTTCGGCATATTTCGTGTCGGAAGCGGTGCGGTTCTCCTCGGTGATCTCGTACTGGCCCATGTCGGGACCTTCGCTGAGCAGGTGATACCCGTTTTCGACCAAATTGCCTTCGCTGTCATACAGTAGCACGCTGAGATCTTTGATGACCCTTATGGCATCACCCGCCGTGCGGGTGCCGTTCAGACCCGACCTCATCGGTTTGAACTCGACCTCGGCTGTGACGGTGCTTTCGCCCGGGGTGATGATCCCGTAGCCATCGTCCGTCAAGTCGTGCGTACAAGCCGCTATGCCCGCGGCGAGCAGGCCGAAGAACAGATATGATAATATATGGTTTCGTGTTCTCATACAATGCAATTGCAATCGTTGTTTTTTCAGCGTGTTCTGTAAATTCTGCGGTTTCGCTCTATTCTGCCGGGGCCGGCGTTTCGGGCTCCTCGGGGTTCTCAGGTGTTTCAGACTCCTCGGGATCACCTATTCCGAATATCGGATCGAGAGTCACCGAACCGTATGGCACCACATCCACGGTCCACGCTATATCGTCGGCAATGGTGATGTTGACCACTACGTGGGTGTTGCGCGGCAGTTGCGACAAGTCGGGGAAATGCTTCTTGAACTCGTTCTCCTTACCGTAAACGACGGTTTTAAGCCCCATGGAGTAGTTTCTCGCGTCGGCGGCATCGGTGAACTTGCCTTCGAGCAGGTAGATCGGGGCAAGACTCGTTACCTTTCCGATGGGCAACACCAAGCCTTCACCGTCGACTTTGCAGTCGGCCACGAACTTGTAATAACCGTTGTTCAGGTCGCCGGAGGGTACTTCGTAATCGGTGATATGGTTCTGTGCATCTCTCGTGACGTTGTGCGGCAGGTAGTATTCCTCGCGCGCCATCTTGTCGATCCAGAGGCTGTTCAGCGTTATCGGCCGGAGCGTGTTGTTCGTGATATTGAACGAGAACTTCACCGCGGCGCGGGTCACGAACAGATTTTCCTCCTGAATCGCAATTCCGTCCTTGTCCTTCTTGGCATTCCGATCGTCTCCGCCGATTACCGTTATTCTGTGGCAGTCGCTCATTGGTAGACCGCCGTCCATACGCTTCGGATCAAGTTGCTGCGATTCGCAGTTCAGGGAAACGATGAGGTCGTTAAGATCGTCCGTCGGGAACGTCTGGTGCGGGAAAATATTCGCAAGGTTGTAGTTCACGACTTTGCGCAATATTCCGTCATCATCCTTTATGCGGCTCAATTCGTTTACGAATAGGTATATGAGTTTGGTGTCGTTACCTACGACTTTGAACCGCTCGATTCCGTGCTCCATGGCGGGACTCAACTCGATGAACCGGTTCGCCTCGACTTCGCCCGTCTCCTCGCGCACTATGACAATGCGCAACGTGCTCATCTTTTCATGGTCGGACACAGCCGCGGCGTATTCGTTGCTGTCGGCGCGTGTGGTCGATATGTCGGACAATGCCACGTCGATGTCGAGGTTCACCAGAACGTCGCTCTGCGGCGCGATGTCATCCGCAGGGCGGCTGCATCGCGCGTTGAGCAGAAGCGTGAGGCACAGAATGACGATATGTACCGATTTTCTCATATTACAAATCCGTATCGTTGATTCTAACAGTCCAGTCGTTGATCTTAATGTAGGTTTTCAGCCACCGGTGGTCTCT
This sequence comes from uncultured Alistipes sp., assembly GCA_964519525.1. Lineage (GTDB taxonomy): Bacteria > Bacteroidota > Bacteroidia > Bacteroidales > Rikenellaceae > Alistipes. The sequence continues at coordinate 5,414 of CAZFIN010000045.1, forward strand.
GTCGAGGAAGAATACCATCGACCATTCGCTCTGGCGGTCGAGAAACTCCTGCGAGGGCATGTCGGCATACAGTTCGCTCTTGAGCAGCAACAGATAGTTTATAAGCGGTATGTCGACCGTGTTGCGACCGGTCTCCTTGTTGCGTATCACCAAACGTGGCGAGTTTTTTGTCATCAGTCGCGATGTCGACAGTTCGGCATAGGCTACTATCACCTCGTTGTCGTCGTCCGTCACACCGGTCGATGCCTGTCCCTGTGCCCACGAGGTGTAGGTCACCTCGCCGTTGGCAATCAGGTCGTTGTCGGATCCGAACAGAGTGTTGTCGTCGGTGATCGAGAAGTCGAAGTCCTTGTCATTCACCTCGCTACCGTCGATATGCTGCAGTACGAGGCGTATGTTGTTGGTGTTCTTCATCATTTTCACCGTGCCTTCGTTGAACATGTCGGCCGTGGCGAGCGTGAGATCGCCCCAGTACATGCCATGCAGGTTCTTGCGGCCGGCCACCGTCAGACAGTCGCTGTCCAGCGCCGTGCGCAGATCGTCGAAGCGCGATCCGCGGGCGGGCTCGGGTATGAGCGAGAACGAACTCTTGTCGCAGGCCAGTCCGCCGTAAGCGGCGAAGTGGTAGGTGCCCTTGTCGAGTTCGAGCGTCATGCGATAACCCTCGTCGCGCAACACGTCGCCGGTGACGGTGCGGGTGCCCACGTAGTTGCCTTTATCGTCGTAGATGAGCAATGTGAGACAATCCACCTTTGCCGGAAACGCATTGGCGTATTCCATGTTGTAGTCATACACGAATCTCAGCGCCACGCCGTGGGGGCACGGGTCGAGGTTCTCCTGTATGCTTTCGCATGAAGACAACCCGGCCACCATCAGTGCGACGCTTGCCGCCGCACCGATGAGCCGTGAAATCATATTTCGTGTTACGAGTTTCATTTTATTAGAAATCAATTCCGTTTACGCGAACAGTCCAAGGCAGAACCTGAACCGATACATCGAGGTATACATCACCCTTCTCGTCCGGATGGGTCGGATCCTCGGGATCGGGATCATTCTCGGTAGTACGCGGGTGACCGAGACGCTTGATGCTGTTCACGCTGAGTTTGTAGACGTTGTTGCGCACTACGGCGAACTCCATGTTGCCCATTACGCCCGGATTGCCGTTGTCGTTGTGACGGTTCCAGTAGTAATAGTAGAAGTAGTAGCCCAGACCGTCGCCGGCATCGTTGCTGGCCTCGTAGAGCGTGAATCCGGCTTTCGTGGCGGCTTTCTTGAATGCGGAGGTATTGGCCGTGTTCTTTTCAGCCATCCAAGCCTTGTAGGCTTCGTCCACAGCTTCGTAAGCTGCTGTGAGGGGGGCGCCTTCCGAAAGGTTCGCGACAGTATTCTTGACATCGGTCCAACCTACGTAGGGAACGTTGTCGAACAGGAAGATTATGGGATAGTCGCTTGCTGCCGTGTATTTTGCGGCCGACTCCAAGTTGTCGGGATTCAAACCGTTGATGGCTCTGTAAAGACGTGAATTCTCCTCCAGTGCCGCTCCGGCCTGCAGTTTGCCCTTGAATACGATGCCTGTAGATATGCCATGCTGCTGATCGTCTATGCGGGGAATGGTGTTCTCGGTAACGTAACGCCAGATGTGATAACCCTCCGATTTGCCGTTAGGGCCGGGAGTCCATCCTTCGTAATTGTCGGGCTTGCCTTTGAGTATGTCTTCTATGCGCGTAGTGTACCACTGCCGGCGTGCATCTACATCTATAGTCCAGCCAATGAGGTTTTTGTTACTGTCGTGGCTGTACGTATCGCCGTGACCGAGGCAGAAGTTGAAATGCTTCGAGAATTCTTCGCCCTCCGTACCGATTTTGTTGTCGATCTTTTGCTGATAATCGGGATCCACGACATAATTCTTCGAAGTCTCCACCCCGAGTATCTCGGGAGTACCAATATTTCCGTCCGCAACCTTCGTCGCTATGCGGCGGATGTAGTAGAACTTGTTGCTCATGTTGACGAGCGACATGTTAACCAGATGTACCTGCAGTGTCGGTTTGGTCTCGATGTCTTTGCCGTCCTCGTCTTTGTTGTACTGGATGATATAGGTGTTGTTGTTGCCGCTGCCGTCCTTGAAGTCGAAACGGGCTATGCTGCGCTCGACGTTTATGGCGCCGTCGTTGTCCATATTCTCTTCCGAGGTGTACAACTCATTATCTTTCGAAAGGTGGAACGGATTGTCCTCCGACGTATGCTTGTCCTGCCAGTCTTTTAGGGTATACGGGATCTTCTTGGTGAACGTCTTGTTGTCGGCGTTCGACATGAGGAAGTTGTTGTCGGCCCATATTGCCGTTCCGCTGTTCGGATCGTTGACGGCAGGTGTTTCCTTTACGTTGCAGACTGCATCGATCCAATCCTTGCCGTACTCCAGCTTGTCGAACATTTCAAGGAGATCTGCGGTGTAGTTGCAGAACGCGTATACACGTATCTTGTTATCTTCGAGTTTGCCCGTTGTCGCGGTATTGTAATGCTCACTCAACTTGGTCTGGTCGAATGCCATAGTGGCCTCGACAGAGTTGTCGGCCTTGGTCGACAATCCCCCTATCGAGGCGTGGGTGATGTATTTGTTGTCCTTGGTAGCCAGCACCAGCAGCAACGTGTTCACGTTGTTCTCGACGTCGTGGCCTATCTCGACACCTCCTGTGCTGGTGCCGTTATCGTTAGTTTGGCTACGCGATCCCTGAGGTGTTGCCAGCTGAAGATCCACCTTCATGAATACCGCGTCTTTCGTGGGCTTAACGATTTCAACCGAACCGTCATCGGTCGAATCCTTTGAACATCCTGCCACCATGGTGAAGGCGAGGAGTCCTGCTAAAAGTTTGATACCGTGTTTCATTTTTTGTTATTATTTTATTGATTACTATCTCTTTTTTGTCACGTCCGCTATCTGTGCCCTTGCGGCCGGGGCCTCGGCTACTCCGCGTCGCTCGGCTTCGGTGAGCAGACGGTCGGCAGTTGCGTAATCCTCATTTATGGCAGCGAACATGGCGCGGGCGAATACGGCTTCGGGCGAATCGCCGGCCTTGGTCAGATAACGCTCGGCATTGTTCATGTCCCCCAGACGCATGGCTGTGTTGGCGGCATTAAGGTTGGCCACGGCATCGTCGGGGAACATGCGCACGGCGATCTCGAACGTCTCGTTATACTCGTCGCTGCCCGTCTCCATAGTTTGTGCGGCCAGATACATCTCCTCCAGACTGAGTTTCTGCGGCTGGGTCTTCAGCAGACGTTTGATCTCCTCCACGTCGGTGTATGCCCGTACCTCGTAAACCACGGTGTAGTCGGAGTGACGCAGAGCCGGATAGACGTTCTGCAACAGATAGGCGTAGTCGGCCGGATACATCGACTTTATCTTCGCATCCTTGGCGTCGGGCGCCAGATCGCTGTGGATTATGTCCAAAATGCCGGCACGGTTGTCGAGCGTCGATTTCTCGACGAATCGCTCCAGACCCTCCCAGTCCTCGGGCTCGTAGGAGGTGGACATCAGCGATTCGGGGAAGGCGTACAGCTCACGCACGTATTCTTTCAGCGCCTCGGTACGGCCCTTGGCCAGACGTGTGTTGTTGGCATACGATCCCTCGGGCGAGGCGTAACCCTTTATGGTGAGAGCGGTTATCTTGGTGTCGCTGTCGTTCTTCACGGCGTCGATCGTGTTGCGTATGCTCTGCAATTCGATGGGATTGCGACGGTAGTTGGCGTAGATCTCTGTGCGGTTCACGGGGAAGTCGATGTATGCCGATCCCTCCAGCGTGTTGATCTTAGGCTCGGCCTTCGGACGTATGTAGACGAACGAGGGCTTGAATACCTTGGGCTCGAGATCGAGCGATGCCAGCGGCTCGTTGGCATGCGTGAGCGGCGTGTTCAGACAGCCGCACAACTCCTCGTTGATGCGCACTTCGGCGTTGCCCATCCACTGCTCGTATTCGGTTACAGTGCGGTATTCCACCGTTCCGGTTTCGCCGCTGCGGTAGAGAGCCATGCAGTCGGCGGGTACGCCGTTGCGCAGATAGAGGTAATAGCGCTGGCGGCCGGCGATGATCACCGACGGCAACTTGCAGCTGTTGTCGCCGAGAGCTATCGTGGGCGTGAGTATGATCTCGCGGTTGCTCTTGACGTCGAGTCCCGATACGTTCAGGTCCATCGACACGAACAGATTGTTTCCAGTGCGGGACACGGCGAAATTAGACACCACGACTTCGCCGTCCATGATCGACTGGGCATTCGCACCCATTATATAGGTAAGCAGGATTACTGCTGTGCAAAGTATCTTTTTCATAGTCACAGTCGGATTAGAATGTATATACCAGATTTATCGCGGCTTTCGTCGGGCCGAAGTAGTTGTGCGGCCGGTCGGCGGCGAGCTTGGTACCGCACTCTGCACACGGGTAGACGTCGTAGCGCGTGTACATCCATCCTATGCCTATTTCGGCTTCGAGGTTCCAGTGCTTGCCGAGGATCCAGTCGTAGCCGTAGGCGGCGCCCAGACCCGTGAACCAGCCCTGATAGCGGTGGTCGGACAGATTCGAGAAATCGGTGCCGAGGAACTTGACGCCGTTCTTCAGTCCGCCGATGTTGTACTGTCCGCCCAGAGCGTGCACTCCGACGAAGTGGCCTGCGAAGCGGTCGCAGAACCAGTAGCGGGCCTCAGGCTGCGCGAGCCAGTGTTTCCATTTGCGGTCGTGGGACAGTGTCCAGCCGTTGTAGTTTCCCGAGAGGTCTAACGTCCACCGGGGAGCCAAGCCGATCTCGACGCCGGCATTCGCCGTGAACGCGGCGATGTCGTAGAGAAGGTTCGTCTTGACGGCGACATTCTGTCCGCGTGCGCCCAATCCCAGAAACGCCATCCCCAACGACAGAATAGTCATTTTAAGTCTGACATTCATTTTTTTCTAACTTTTATTCGTATGTAAATGTAACCCTCTGGTTCGGATGATCTTCCGAGCCCGGGGACCATGCCGAAACATAACGGTTACAAAAATAATATATTGTATTAAGATTTCAAACTAATTCTCGTGAAATTTTATGCGAAAATCCCCCCCCCTGCGCAAGGCGCGTTGATTTACAGCGCGTTGCCGAATATTATTTTTGACTGCATTTGTTAATTTGCTGTGCGCGGCCGTTGCCGGCCGCGATTGCGGCCGCCGTATAGGGGCGTCTATCCCGTGCGCGGCCCGGCGGACGAGGGGTTGCGGGCCGCATGAATCGGGGTGTCCGGTCGCGATTTGCCGGCCGCAAGTTGGCCGTTTCGTTTATTTTCGTTAATATTGTAGCGTGTTATCCGTTCGTGCGGCCGACGGCCGTTGCCGGCTCTGTTTTCCGATGTTCGCCGGGCCGGCGGTGATTCGTACCCGGCGGAATGCTTGCACGCGAAACTGAAAAACCTTATAAATGAAAAGACTTTTTGTTTTTGTCGCGGCTGTGTGCATGGCTGCATGCGGCGGCGATTCGGGCCGGAAGGTGTTTCTGGCCGATTATCTTGCCGCCGATGCCGGTTCGGCGAAGGACGCCATGCCGGCCCTGCGCGCGGCGCTCGACGCCTGCGGGCGCGGCAACGCCACGCTGGTGCTCCCGGGCGGCGAGCTTAGGATCAGGCCCGACATGGCCTACGAGAAGTATCAGTACATCAGCAACAACGACGGTTCGCTGAAGCGCATAGCCTTTATGCTCAAGGATGTCGAGAATCTGACGGTCGAGGGCAACGGCACGCTGCTCAAGTTCTCGGGATACATCTCTCCGTTCGATCTGGAGGGGTGTCGCAACGTGCGGATCGGGAATCTGTCGATCGACTACGAGCGCCCGTTCGTGTCGGAGGGCAGGGTAGTGGCCGTCGGCGACGGCTGGTACGACATGACGTTCGCCCCGCAGTACCGGGCCAGCGTGCGCAACGGCAGCCTGCATTTCGGCGACGGCGACGGGAACGAATACCCGTTCAACAATATTCTCGAATTCGATGCCGATCGCCGCGAGGTGGCCTACCATGTGCACGACCGCTGGATGAGGGGTACGTGCGATGCCGAAATGCTGCCCGACGGCGTGTTCCGTCTGCGTGACAAGGCCTTCGACATAGCCACCGAGGGCAACGTCATGATATTCGGCGCGCAGTCGCGCCTGCATCCGGCCTTCACGCTGTGGGAGTGCGACGGGTTCACGCTGGACGACGTAAATATATACTGCTGCTGCGGAATGGGAGTCATAGCCCAGTGCAGCCGCGATATCGAACTGAACCGCGTGAATGTGGTGCCCGCACCCGGGTCGGACCGCGTGATAAGCATCTCGGCCGACGCCACCCATTTCGTGAACTGCAAGGGATACATCCGCATGATCGATTGCGTGTTCCTCAATCAGAAGGACGACGCCACCAACATCCACGGCTGGTATATGGCCGTCGAGCGGAAGCTGGACGACAACCGTCTGCTGCTCGGCTGGCGGCACGATCAGCAGCGGGGTATCGACTTCATCCGCAAGGGGATGACTCTTGAGCTGGTCGACAACGAGACGCTCGAGACATATGCGCGGCTCAAGGTCGCCGATGCCCGCATGCTGAATGCCGATTATGCCGAGGTCACTTTCGACGGGCCGCTGCCCGAGCGTGTGGCGCGCAACCATGTGGTGGCCGACGACGACGGTTATCCCGACGTGCTGATAAGCGGCTGCCGCATCGGCAACAACCGCGCCCGCGGTCTGCTGCTCGGCTCGCGGGGCCGGATCGTCGTCGAGAATTGTACGTTTCACACTCCGGGGTCGGCTATCCTGTTCGAGGGCGACGGCAACTACTGGTTCGAGCAGTCGGGCGTGCGCGACGTGACCATACGCGACAACGTGTTCGACAACTGCATGTACGGTTCGTCGTCGTGGGGCCGCGCCTGCATTGCCGTAGGCACGGGCATACCCAAGGGCGCCGACTCGCGCTATCATCGCAATATCACCGTGGAGAACAACACTTTCCGCAGCTTCGACAGCCGCATAGTCAACGTATATTGCACCGACGGATTCACGTTCCGCAACAACCTGATCGAGAAGACGGACGACTATCCTGCCAGCGGCGATCCGTCGCAGGCGTTCGTTCGGAACTACTGCGACAACGTGGTATTCGAATAGACGGTCCGTTTTGCGGGCCGAATGTAGGCGCTGTGCGCCGGAGGATGCGGTTCGCGCGGGACCGCGGAACATTCATCCCGGACCATGCAGACCCGAAAGATCGAAGGAGGTGTGCCGAATCTCGGCGCACCTCCTTCGTCGTGAATGCTCCGGCTGCGGTTACAGGTCGGCGAGTCCTTCCGGCAATACCATCTTTATATGGCGGCCGTCGAAGTCGATGCGGGCGATGAACTCCTCCACGGCCGGTATGAGCCGCTCGCCGTGGCCGAAATCCACCCCGAACAGCGGATTCATGTCGCTGTCATAGTAGTCGGTGAGGGTGCCGCGCATGTCGCCGGCCTCCACCGAGAACCCTATGAGATCCTCCATGCAGAATTCGTCGTCGTCCTCCGCTCCGGCCTCCATGTACAGTTCGTGTCCGATGAGTTGTTCGGCCCGTCGCGAGGTGTCGAAATCGGCGAAATCGGCATTGGCGCCCGATACGCCGCGGCGTTCGAACCGGTCGCACCACAGCGGTACGGCCAGCGAGTCGATCTCGACGAACAGCGGGTCGGCTGCAGGGTCGAACTCCTGCGGGAATGTGTCGTACAGTGTCAGTGCCACGCCGCCCGTTCCGGCCTTGCCGAACAGCTTGCCTACGCGGGCCACGGGAATCATGTTGTCGGTTGTCATGGGTGTGTAATAATATGTTGATTTTCGGAGTGCCCGGCGGTTCGGCGCACGTGTCGCGGCCTGTCGTCCGGTTTCTGGCCGTGTTACTGTCCGTTTGGAGGCGCGTGGCCGCCGGTACTTCCGGTTGACGGTTTGGCTGCCCGGTGTTATGCGTCGTGCGCGCGGTCCTGCGAAAAAACGGTTGCAATGAAAAATCCCCTGCGAACGTGTTCCGCCCGCAAGGGATTTTTGTTTCGAAGCGTTGCTGCGGATTACTCGGCTGCTTCGGTCGAAGCCTCCTCGGCATTGGCCTCGGCTGCTTCAGCGGCTGCGGCTGCCTCGGCAGCGGCCTTCTTCTCGGCCAAAGCTGCCGCACGGGCCTCCTTTACCTTGGCCTCGGCTGCGAGAGCGGCTTTCTGAGCATTGTTGGCGTCGCTGGCGAGCTTGTTCACCTTAGCGGCGATCTTGCCCTCTTTCTCGCCCATCCACTTGTTGAACTTTGCCTCGGCGTCGCTCTCCGAGAACGCGCCCTTGGCTACGCCGCCCAACAGGTGCTTCTTGTATAATACGCCCTTGTACGAGAGAATTGCTCGACAGGTATCGGTAGGTTGTGCGCCTTTCTGTAACCAATCCAAAGCCCGGTCGAACTTCAGATCAATCGTAGCAGGATTCGTGTTGGGGTTGTAGGTACCCAATTTCTCGATAAATCTACCATCACGTGGCGCTCTGCTATCTGCGGCAACGATGTGATAGAAGGCAGCACCCTTCTTTCCGTGACGTGCCAGACGAATTTTAACAGCCATTTGCTATAAAATTTTGTTAGTTATTATAAACGCAACCCTACACTTTCGGGGTTTACCTCGCAAAGGTAAGAATTTTTTCGCAACGACACGTGAAAGGCCGGAAAATATTTCGTGAAAAATGTCGTGTCCGCGGACCGTGGCGCCACATCGTGCGGAATTATGTGCCGGCCGGTTTGCCGTTTCGGTAAAGTTTGGTTACCTTTGTTTCCGTAAACCGAAATGAAAATTGACGGAGCCGTCAGTCCGGTGCCGCGGAGTCGCCGCGACGCTTTCCTGCCGCCGGTTGCGGCGATGCGGGAATTGCGGGATTGAAGCCTGACGCTCCGGTCGCAAAAACAGAAATACCATGAAAAAGATCATCGCTTCGCCCCTCGCTCCCAAGGCCGTAGGGCCCTATTCGCAGGCTGTGGAGAACAACGGAACCATCTATGTTTCGGGCCAGTTGCCTATCGACGCCGCCACGGGCAAGATGCCCGAGAGCATCGAGGAGCAGACCCGCCAGTCGCTGACCAACATCCGCCATATTGTCGAGGAGGCCGGTTATTCGCTCGCCGATGTGGCGAAGGTTACGGTGCTTCTCGACGACATAGCTGATTTCGCCGCCATGAACGGCGTCTATGCCACTTTCTTCACCGAACAGATGCCTGCCCGCGTCTGCTACGAAGTGGCCAAACTCCCCATGGGCGCCAAGGTCGAGATCGACGCCACGGCTGTCCGCTGACGTTGCGTGCGGTCGTGCCGGCATTCTGCCGCCGGCGGGCGCGGTAGTGCTCCGCCGGATAGCCGGCTAAGGACGGTAGGGCGTGATTGTCAGGCGGGTTGCGAGTGTTCGGGAATGCTCCGGTAGTTCCCGGTGTGCGTATTGTCGATAAATTGTCGAGAAATATCGTGCGGGACACGCACTCTTTGCACCGTTTTTTCGGATCTTTGTCTTGGATGTCATGCTCGGCGGGGCCGCATGAATTTGGCCTTTGCGCACGGCTTGTCCGAGGCTTCCCGGCGTATGCTTTCGCGGCAGACTGCAAAATCGAATAAACCATATACATTAAATATAATATGACTAATTCCGATAAAACCCTGAAAGAGGTGAGCTACAACGATGCCGTGGCTGCCGCCAAGGAGTATTTCGGCGGAGACGATCTGGCGGCCACCGTGTGGGTCAGCAAATATGCGCTTAAGGACTCGTTCGGCCATATCTACGAGCGTACGCCCGAGGATATGCACCGGCGCATCGCCGGCGAGATCGAGCGTATCGAGAATAAGTATCCCAATCCCATGTCGGGGGACGAGGTGTTCGCGCTGCTCGACCACTTCCGCTACATCATACCGCAGGGAGGTCCTATGACCGGCATCGGCAACGACCTTCAGGTGGCTTCGCTGTCCAACTGTTTCGTGATCGGCAACCGCCGTCATGCCGACTCCTACGGCGGCATATTCCGTATGGACGAGGAGCAGGTGCAGCTCATGAAGCGCCGCGGCGGTGTGGGCCACGATCTCTCGGAGCTGCGTCCGACAGGTACTCCGGTGCTCAATTCGGCGCTTACGTCGACGGGCATAGTGCCTTTCATGGAGCGTTACTCCAACTCTACGCGCGAGGTGGCGCAGGACGGCCGCCGCGGTGCGCTGATGCTGTCGCTCTCGATAAAGCATCCCGATGCCGAACGGTTCATCGACGCCAAGACCCAGTCGGGCAAGGTTACGGGTGCCAACGTGTCGATCAAGATCGACGACGAGTTCATGCGCGCCGCAATCGAGGGGCGTCCCTACCGCCAGCAGTTCCCAATTGATGCCGACGATCCCAAGATCGTGACCGAAATCGACGCCGGAAGTCTGTGGGCCAAGATTATCCATAACGCATGGCAGTCGGCCGAGCCCGGCGTGCTGTTCTGGGATACCATCATCCGCGAGAGCGTGCCCGACTGTTATGCCGATCTGGGCTTCAACACCGTGTCGACCAATCCGTGCGGCGAGATTCCGCTGTGTCCCTACGACAGCTGCCGGTTGCTGGCACTCAACTTGCTGAGTTATGTGACCGATCCGTTTACTCCCGAGGCGCGTTTCGATTTCGATCTGTTCCGCGAGCATGTCGGCAAGGCCATGCGCATGATGGACGATATAATCGACCTCGAACTGGAGAAGGTGGAGCTTATTATAAATAAGGTGGCGGGCGATCCCGAGGATGCCGACATACGCCGTGTCG
>CAZFIN010000046.1:0-16023 GCA_964519525.1 uncultured Alistipes sp.
TAATGAAAAAATCCGTCACGAGATTCATGACGGATCGAAAAAAAATGAACCGGCGCGGCGGCATCAGCCTATAATCCACCGGCTTTTGGGTATGAACGAGATGAGTTTGGCGGTCGCATAGCAGCAGACGAATGTGAATACGGCTATGGCGGGTATTGCCGCCACGGTCGGCAGTGCCAGCGTGTATTTGAATATCGACACGGCGAGTCCGAGCCAGAAGATGTGCATGAGATACATTCCGTAGCTCAGATCCGACATGTCGGTTATGATGCGCGGGGCCTCGGTGGCCGTAATGCAGGTGAAGAGCAGGAACGCTCCGAACGTCAGCATCACGCAGTTGATGGTGCAGAAGGCCCAGCCGATCTCGATCACCGGAGTAGGGAGCGTCTGTCCGGGTATGGCCTGCATATAGAACGAGCATATGGTCCATGCGGCGCCTATGGCCGTGGCGGCTATGCCCACCGTCATGCGCTTGCTGTGGCTCCACTTGAGATGCACGCGGATGTAATGCGCCAGCACCAGATAGCCGATGTAGCCCGAGAAGTTCCACAGCATGTGATATTCGTTCCAGAAACACTGTCCCCATACCTCGCCGAACCAGCGGTTCAGGTACGGAATGCAGGTCGACAGCAGAAACAGGCCGATAAAGAACTGCTCTTCGCGTGCCGTGGCCCGCTCAAGCCACGGCGATATGACGGGGATGAACAGATAAAGGCCGATGAGCGGATACATGAACCAGAAGTGACCGGCCAGCGTGGGGAAATTGAGGAAAAACCGCGACAGATCGTTTGTCGCCGTGGCGGTGTCGATCTGTCCCCATAACATAGGCAGTGTGCTGTAAAGGATCATGAAGAGGGCCAGCGGCGGCAGGATGCGTTTGAACCGGCGGGCGTAGAACTGCCATGGGGTTTGCTCGCGCTTCATCGGCACGAGAAGGAATGCCGAGACGATCATGAACAACGGTACCGACATGCGTGAAAAGCCGTCGTAGACCGACACCCACAGCCGGTCGGCTTCGTTGGCCAGATAGGATTGCGGCCCGACCATGTCGGTCGAACCCTCGGCTCCGTAGAAATTCTCGCTCGCATGGACGAGCATTACCAGAAAACATGCGAATACACGCACATAATCGAGAAAAACGATTCGTTTTGTCATATATACAGTTTCATTAATAAGAATTCGGAATGCACGTATGATACGTGCAAAAATAGACATTTCTGTTGAAATCGCGTCTTTCTGACGCGGTTTTTCCCATCCGTACTCCGTAATTTCGAGTCCGTGCCGCATGCGGCGTTGCCGGCGGGACGTAACATATAGTCCGGAATAAATTGCGGCAAGACGGAAAACATTGCTATTTTTGCGGCGTGTTAGGCTGAAATGTAATTATTGAAGGGGTATGACAGGGATTCTTGTTATTCTGCTGTGCTGGTGTGCCGGAAATCTCGTCAGCATGCTCATTGGCGGATATGTGTCCGGCAATATCATCGGTATGGTGCTGCTGTATGCGGCGCTGCATTTTCGTGTCGTGAAGGCCGCGAGCGTGGCTCCTGCGGCCAAGTTTCTTCTCGGCACCATGGCGCTATTCTTCGTACCGTTCGGCGTGGGGCTGATGGTGTCATACGACACGATCGTCGAACACCTCACGGCCGTATGCGTGGCCGGAGCGGTGAGTACGGTGCTTGTGATAGCGGTTACGGGTGCGGTTTGCCAGAGAATGAACAGACGGTTATGATTCAGGATTTTTTCGAGTCGCAGATCTTTCTGCTGGCGGCGACCGTCGCCGTCTACTGCGCAGGTTTGTCACTGTATCGGCGGACCGGGGCGTCGCTATGCCATCCGGTGGTAGTGACCTTCATTTCCATGATATGTCTGCTGTCGCTGCTCGGCATACCTTATGAAAAATACCGCGAGGCGACGCGGGTACTCGACTTCGGACTCGGCATGTCGGTCGTGGCATTGGGCTATCTGCTCCACGAGCAGGAGGAGCGCATGAAGGGACGGGTGCTGCCTATCCTCGCGTCGATTGCGGCGGGGTGCGTCGCCGGCATCCTGAGCGTGGTATACATAGCCAAGTGGCTCGGTGCCACACGGCTGATACAGAATTCCATAGCCGTGAAGTCGGTGACGGTGCCCATCGCGGTGTCCATATCGGAGAATATCGGCGGCGATGTGTCGATCACCTCGGTGGTGGTTTTCGTCGTCGGCATATTCGGCGCTATGGTGGGGTTTGCACTGCTGCGGCTGCTCGGCATCTCCGACCCTATGGCGCGCGGACTTGCCATGGGTGCGGCGGCACACGGCATAGGTACGGCCCGGTCGATAGAGGAGGGGGCCGTCGAAGGGGCGTTGAGCGGACTTGCGATGGCCCTGATGGGCGTGGTTACGGCTTTGATCGCGCCTTTGGCCGAGCGGTTCCTCTACTGACATACGACAGCCGCCGGACCTTTCCGACGATAAAAAAGCACTTTCGGGAGATTTTGGCCTGAATATATTTTAAAATTATTTAATTAATATTATCTTTGCGCCTCGTTAGTTAGGTTGATTTAATTCTCAACAAATAGATATGGACTGGTTATACACTCTTTTCATGGGCGAAGGCATTGCGCATACCGTCTTGGTGCTTTCGCTGGTGATTACCGTGGGCATATTGCTGGGGAAAGTGAAAGTTTGCGGCATCTCGTTCGGCGTGACATGGATTCTGTTCGTCGGCATCGCCGCAGGTCACTTCGGCATGACGGTCGATCACAACACTTTGCATTTCATCAAGGAGTTCGGACTCATCCTGTTCGTCTTCTCCATCGGGTTGCAGGTCGGCCCGGGATTCTTCTCGTCGTTCAAGGAGGGCGGAATCAAACTGGTAGGCTGTGCCGCCGCAATAGTGGCGCTGGGTGCGCTCACCACCTACATAATCCATCTCGTGACGGGTACCCCGATGCCTACGATGGTGGGCGTGATGTCGGGTGCCGTGACCAACACTCCGGGACTCGGCGCCGCGCAGCAGGCCTATTCCGATGCTTCGGGCATAAACGATCCCACGATCGCACTCGGATATGCGGTGGCATATCCGTTGGGCGTGGTAGGCATCATTCTGTCGATGATCGTCATCCGTTTCGTCACGCGGGTGAACTTCACCGAGGAGAACAAGGCTTTGGAGGCGATAAGCAACGAACGCACAAATGCCGACAAACTGTCGGTGCTGTTCAACAACAGTGCGCTCGAAGGCCGCAACATAGCCAATCTGCGCGAACTTATCAACCGTTCGTTCGTGATCTCGCGCATAATGCATCCCGACGGTTCGATAGTGATAGCCGACGGCAACAGCATATTGAAGACCGGCGACAAGCTCCGCGTGATATGCGGACCCGAGGACAGCGAGGCCATCACGGCGTTCTTCGGCCAGCGGCTCGATATGACGGCCGAGGAGTGGGGGCAGGGCCAGATGCCGCAGAACCAGCTCGTTTCGCGACGGATAATCATCACCAAACCCGAGATCAACGGCAAGCGTCTGTCGGATCTGCACCTGCGCACGAAGTACGGCATAAACATCACCCGCATCAACCGCGCCGGCATCGACCTTATCCCTTATCAGGGTATGGAACTGCAGATGGGCGACCGTGTCATGGTGGTCGGCAACGAGAATGCCATCGAGCAGGTGGCGGGCGTATTGGGCAACTCGCTTAAGAAACTGCGTCAGCCGCAGCTGCTCACCATCTTCCTCGGCATTGCGCTTGGCGTTCTTTTGGGATCCATTCCGTTGATGAATATCCCGCAGCCGGTGAAGCTCGGTCTGGCGGGCGGCCCGCTCATCATAGCCATTCTGGTGGGACGTTTCGGCCCGCACTTCCATCTGGTGACCTACACGACCATGAGCGCCAACCTGATGCTGCGCGAGGTGGGAATCACGACGTTCCTCGCAGGCGTGGGAATAGGAGCGGGCGACGGACTCATCGACGCCATCGTCAACGGCGGTTACCGGTGGATAGGCTACGGTGCCATCATCACGGTGGTTCCGATCCTTATCGTCGGACTCTTCGCACGACTCAAACTTAAGATGAACTACTATACGCTCATGGGACTCATCGCCGGCAGTACGACCGATCCCCCTGCGCTGGGATATGCCAACGCCACAGCCGGAAACGATATGCCGGCGGTAGGGTATGCCACCGTATATCCTGTGGTGATGTTCCTGCGGGTGCTGACGGCCCAGCTGTTGATTCTGACGGTACTTTGATACGCGCATCTGACACATAGCGGAAGGAGGTTGCTCATCGGCAACCTCCTTCTCTTTTCTGCACGTGATACGGGCACGCGGCATCGCCGCACGATCCGCATTTCGAGTATTTGCGGGTGCGTATTATCCTGACGACAGCTCTTGCGAGCCACAACAGTACGGCCGCGCCTATCGCATACACTATGATGCTCTGCCAGTCCATAACGATGGTTTATTTGTACAAATATATGTAAAATCATCATAACGGCAAACCTTCCGGCCTTAAGCCGACCCCGACGGCCGCTCCGGCCGGCGTGTCGGCGATGGCTGTCGCGATGTGGCTGCATCCCCCGGACAGGTATGATTTTCCCCGCACGGGGAAAGGATTTGATTTATAATTCTATCGGTCAAAAAGCATGCCATGCCGCCGCTGTTCCGTATGTCGGGCGGTAACAGCCGGAAATAAATTTCCATTAATCGCGTTTTTTTTAGCGAAAATAATTTGGTAATAGGAAATTTTTATATATTTGCAAGGATTACAAACCAATAAATGATATTACTATGAAGAATTTGGTAGATCAGATCAACGCTCAGATCGAGGTATTCTCGGCAAATGCTTCGGCGCAGGTCGAGAAAAACAACAAGGCTGCCGGTACCCGTGCACGCAAGGCGGCTCTTGAGCTTTCGAAGCTCCTCAAGGAGTTCCGCAAGGTTTCGCTGGAGGAGGCTAAGAAATAGTCACTCATATTATTCGACAAAATAGAAGACCGTATGCCCGCAGGCATACGGTCTTCTTTGTCCTTTTATCCGGTCCGGTGCCGATATTGATACGGCCGTTGTCCGTGATCGTCCGCCGCGGCGGCGTGTCACAGGCGTGTTATTCCGCAACGGGCGAACAGGTCGCGCTGCATGGCGTCGATGCCTATCTCCTCGTCGAGCGGTACGGCGTTGTTGTGGTCGTCGAGATAGAAACGCTGCACCGAGCAGTCGAATTCGTCGCTGAAAAGCGATACCGAACGGTCGACGAAGTCCGATTGCAGCGATGCCATATCGGCCATCGTGTGCAGGACCGAATGCGTGGTTGCCGGTGCGAAGCGGTTACGGCCGGCGGCTGTCGCTTTCGACGGGAAAAGAGCCCTGTATTCCGGCGAGAACCATGCCAGCGAGGCCACATGCAACTGGTAATATGTCACCGTGGGCGAGGCGTGCAGGAACCGCGCGTCGCATTTGTCGAGCAGATCCTCGCCGTGATCGGCACAGTACAGCAGCGCACTCGACACATGCAGGCTTTCGAGCGTGCGTATAGTCTCCGATATGAAACGGTCGGTATAAACGATCGAGTTGTCGTAGGCATTGCGTATCATCTCCATGTTCTTGGCACTGATCGCCACATCGTCGTCGGGCGTGAACACGGAGTATTCGTCCGGATAGCGCTGGCGGTAGCTGAAATGCGATCCGTAGGCATGCAGGATGAACAGTATGCGCTGCGACCGGTCGTTGTCGAGTGCATTGCGCATGGCGTCGACCATCTGCATGTCGTAGCGTGGCGAATCCATGTACATCACATGGTCGGCGTCGCGTGCGAGATTGTCTATCATGGCACCCTGCGGCGACTGGTTCGAGATGAAATATGTGGTGAATCCCGCCTCGTTGAACAGCGCAGGGATGCCTTTGCACCGGTACAGATCGTCGTGACGCGACGTATGGATGGGCGAGAGTATCATCGGCACGCTTTTGTGCGTAGTGTTGCTCTGCGTTATCACATTGCGGAACACAGTTATGTCGTTGCGCCCCGACAGGCACGGGTTTGTTTCGCGGCCGTAGCCGTAAAGCTGCCAGCTGGCGGCGCGCGACGCCTCGCCGATTATCAGCACGTACACCTCGCGGCAGTCGGGTACGGTGTCACGGACAGTCCCGAATGCGAAATCTCCGGACGTCCGCTCGTATTTTCCTATCTTCATCGTCTCCGATATGCTCAGTCCCAGATTGTAACTCACGTTGACGGGAAATACCTCGTCGCGCAGTACGCGGCGTATTTCGCCCCGGCAACCTATCGCCAGCACGAGGCATCCGGCTGCGAACACGGCGGCGCCGGTCCGCATCATGGTTCTGCGGGCCTCGGACGGCAGTTCGACTTTGTTGCATATATGGAGGGCTGCAATCCACAGCAGCGGAATGTATACGACGCACACCGCTATCACCGAAGGGTATATGTTGCTCAGAAGCTCCGTCGCCTCACCCGGATTGGTCGTCATTACGTTCAGGAACATGTCGGTGGCTATCACCGAGTTGCCGAACAGATACGACAGCACTATCTGGAACGCGCTGAAGAATATGAATATGAATCCCCACCACACCATGCGTCCCGAACGGCGCGCCAGCGCGGCGAACGCGGTGTATACCCCCATCGGCAGCAGTATGCACGCCACTGTGGTCCACAGCGGATTCTTCTCCGTGTAGGCGAGGATGAACACCGGCAGCATCAGCGATGCCACGAACGCTACGGCAAGCCTAACCGGATTGTATCTGTTTTTGCAGGTCATTGTCAAAATGCTTCGTTCATACTAATTATAAGTCCGTTCGAGTGGCGTCCGAATCCGTACTCGACCCTCACCGTATTTCTCGGACCGGCCTCCACCCGCAGTCCGATACCGTAGTTGGGCAACGTGTGCGCCAAGTCGATCGACCTGTGCGACGGAAATACGTTGCCGGCGCCGCCCCATGCGCAACATCCGAACCGGCCGTATATGCGCTGGCGGATCTCGGCCTGAGCGGTCAGCATCTTGCGGTCGGCATAACGCCCCGCGTAGTATCCCCTCATGCGGTTTGCGCCGCCGGCCGTGGGCCAGAACAGCCACGGAGTGGCCGACGACCACAAGTCGCCGTACAGGTCGACCGCAAGCACGGCCCCGCTCCATAGCGGATGGTACCAGTCGGCTACGGCGGTTATGTGCCACAGCGTCGAATTGCCGTCACCCATCCATTTCGGCCTTGCCTCGGCAAGCAACGAGAGGTATACGCCCCGTGTCGCGCGGTAGCGGTCGTCGCGGGTGTCGAATTCGGCCGCAGGTCCTATTCCTGCCGACAGCGCCGATCGCATCCCTCCTGCCGGCCGCAGATAAATTTCGCCCGATTCGTCGAACGAGCGACCTTTGCCGTAACGCATGTTCACGCTTGCTCCGAGCGAAAATGCTCCGGCTATTCGGTTCATGTACCTCACATCGACGCTTGCGTCGCTTCGTGTGTATCTCGTGCGGGGATTGCTGTCGGCCGCATCGTATCCGAGTCCCCAGAACTTCACCGGCAGGCGGCTTGTCTGCACGTTGTATGTCAGACGGCGGTTGCCTCGGTCGAAAAATGTCTCTCCCGATATACGCAACCGGTAAAAACCCGACACCGAAACGTTGAACGAGGCGGTGACGGTCGATTCCGGCGTGAGCGGCTCGGTGCGGCATGTGCTGTAAAAGGCGCGTGACGACAGCGTTAGCATCACGCTTGTCTCTTGCGAGTAGGCTATTCCGGCCATACCTTTGCCCCGGAAGTTGGCGTCGGGGCTCCGTCCGAACAGCGGCCTGCGCATGAATTCGGACACCCGCCTGAAAAATCCGCCTTTCGCCCCGCGGTCGAGGTAGCGTTTCACCGCTTCGTAGTCGGTCGGGTCGACTGCCGTTACGCTGCGGCCGACATTGCGCAGTGTGTCCCTTGTCGCTGCGGGCCCCTGTGACGCGACGGATCGCGCCGTAAGGAGAGAGGCGACTATGACGAGAAACACGCTCCTCATGCCGGTCGTGTGTCTAACGGTATTTCTTTATCACCTCGTAGAACTCGGCTTTGTCGGCCTCCGACAGCTCACCCTTCTTCATGAAGGCGAGCTCTCCGTCCTTGGTCACTATGAGCAGCACGAATTTGTTGTTGCAATCGCCCAGTCCCCACGAACTGCTGAGCGTGCGCTCCTGATCGGCCAGCACTACGGCTCCGTTCTTCTCGGTGCGCTTGCGCGCCATCGAGCGCGCCATGCCGTTGGGAACCATAGGCGCATCCTTCAGGTTCATGATTCCGAATCCTACGATGTTGTCGCCCGAGGCGGCGTGATTCTCCTCCAGATCCTTCGTGAACTGGTCGTTCTGCTTGTGTTTGTCGGGATCGACGTAAAAGATAAGAAGATTCTTCTCGCCCCACATCGGCAGTTTCACTGCTTTTCCGTCGAGGTCGACGAGTTCTACGTTCTCCACCTTGTGCGGTACGGGCAGTTCCGCGACATTGTTTTTCGACTCCTTGTTCTGCGCACCGGCGCCTGACGCCATGCCGGCCAATGCCAGCAGCAGTAACAGATTCTTTTTCATATCAGTCGTAATTTCGTTAGAATGATCGACGTTAAAAAACGTCGTAAAAATATGAAAAATTTACCGGATTGCCGCACTTTATCTCTTTTAGGCCTATAATATGACGTTTTTGAACATTTTCGTCGGATTGCCGTACACGATGTCTTCTCATCGGCAACAGCGTCGCGGCACATTGCCGGACGACTGATGGTTTTTGTGCCTTTTTACGGATTTTTATTCTTACTTTTGTCATGCCAAACAGCGGTGCGTATGAATATCGAGGATTTCAGGGAGTTCTGCCTGTCGTTGCCCGACAGCAGTGAAAAGATGCCGTTTCAGGCATTTAGGGCGGCACGCTCGATATTGGCGTTTTATGTCGGCGGCCGTATTTTCTGTTTTACCGACATCGACAGGTTCGAGGCCTGCACAGTCAAATGCCGTCCCGAGATTATTGATGAGCTGAAAGCGCGCTGCAATGCTGTGGGACCGCCGTATAACATGAGTCCGCGTCATTGGATAAGCATAAGGTTCGACGACGATATGCCGGATCCCGAAATAAAACAGCGGATATCCGATTCGTACCGTCTGGTCAAAAGGCGCTGACATAGGCTGGACCGGCCGCTGTCATTATGGTGATATGGTTCGATTATAAACTTGATAGACATGAAACAGAAAATCTTGTTCGTATGCCTCGGCAACATCTGCCGCTCTCCGGCCGCGGAGGGGGTAATGAAATCGGTAGTCGAACGCGAGGGGCTGGCCGGCTCGGTCACGATAGATTCGGCCGGAACGTACGGCGGACATGCCGGGCAGCTGCCCGATTCGCGTATGCGTGCTGCGGCTTTGCGCCGTGGCTACGCCCTAACGCACCGCGCAAGGCGCGTGACCGAGGAGGATTTCGAACGGTTCGACATGATTGTGGTGATGGATGACATGAACTACGAATCGGTATCGAGGCTCGCACCCTCCCGCAGCAGTCTCGACCGGCTCTATCGTTTCGTCAGTTTCTGCCGCCGCCATCCGCAGTGGAGTCATGTTCCCGATCCATATTACGAGGGACACGAAGGGTTCGAACTGGTCCTCGATCTGCTTGAGGATGGCTGCGAAGGCATACTCGAACATATCCGGGAGAACGGGTAGCAGGGCGGTGCGCCGTCTTAAGAATCAGCCCCGGCAATCGTAAAAGATTGCCGGGGGCTGTTCTGCGTGTTACGCCGTCACTTCGTTTCGGGCGACGACAGTCTTCGATAGACGTTGGGCGTGTATCCCGTCACCCGTTTGAAGGTGGTGTAGAAGTGTTCCGTCGATTTGAATCCGAGCGCGAACGCTATCTCCTTTATCGACTCCTGCGTATTGGCCAGCATGTATTGCGCCCGCCGCAGCTTTACGAGCATGAAGTATTTGGCCGGAGGATGTCCGGTGTAGTCGCGGAAGATCTTGCGGAACCACGAGTAGCTGATGTTCAGTTGCGCGGCCAGTGCGTCGAGGTCGAGATTGTGCAGCACGTTCTCCTGCATTATTATCTTGGCCTGCTCGATGATCTGATCGAGACGGTCGGTCGACATGGCCTCGTTGCGCACCGTGAAATTCACTATGCCCACCATGTGCATTACTATTCCGCACAGCAGCTGCTGTGCCGCAGGCCGGTCGGTGGCGGCCACCTCGACGGCCCGCTGATAGAGGTCCACAAGTTCGCGGTTCAGTCCGACGTTGAACACCTGCTGTTGTCCGGGAAAGATCATATCCACCAGATGTTGTGCCGCCGGACCGCTGAATCCGATGAAGTATTCGCTCCATCCGGCGCCTTTCAGCGGTTTGTATGTGTGCCACTTTCCCGGCCGCAGCAGTATCACGGTTCCCTTGTTTATCTCGTGGCTTCCGTCGTCGTTCGAGAATACGCCTTTGCCACGCACTATGTAGAGCAGCTGGTACTCCTGCAATATGCGCCCCTGCGAAGGGTCGAACACATACCCCGAAGGGTGATCCTTCACCGGATATTCATCCTCGGGGTCGACCACCTGCGAACCCACCGTGCTGATCACGCAGCCGAACTGTTCGTCGGTCTTGTTCGGGATGAGGTACTGAAACCTGATTTTTGAGGGGCGTGGTGCATCCATGGCCGTTCGCTGATTTTATTTCGGCAGATTGAACGCGCGTGTCATCTCTTGCATCTGCTCCTGCGACATTCCGTCGGGTTCGTAGCCCATGCACCGTGCATTTATATATATCTGTGCCGACTTGCACAGCACGTCCACCTGATCGAACGCTTCGATTATGTCGTAACCTACGGCGCACACGCCGTGCTTCTCCCACATAACCACATCGTAGTCGTCGAGCAGCGCTATCGTGGCGTCGGCCAGCGCCTGCGATCCGGGAAGTTCGTAGGGTACGATGCCCAGTCCTCGCGGACAGAAAGCTTTCGTCTCGGGAATCATGCTCCACAGCAGATTGGTGAGAACGTCCTTTTCGAGGAATTTGGGCGCATGCGACATGGCCACCAGTTCGATAGGGTGGGTGTGCAGAGCCGCCTTGCAGCCGATACCCCTGCCCAGCAGATGGTTGTGCATCGCCAGATGCGACGGCAGTTCCGATGTGGGTTTCACCGGCATGTCGGCTATGATCTCGTAATGCGCGCAGTCGTCGGTGATGCGTATGAACGATCCGTTCTCCATCGGGCGGCGCGCCAGATCGCGCATGCGTTTGTTGGTGCCCTTGCAGAAGAAGTGACAGCCTTTCAGATGGGGAAGTTCGCATCCTATGGCGACCGGTGCGCCGAGTGCCGGCATGCGGCGTATGGCGTCGTCTATGTGTTCGGTGACATTCACCGTTATGTTTCCGCCGTTGCGTTCGGCCCAGCCTTTCTGCCACAGATAACCGGCCACCTCGGCCACTTTCTCCACCTCGCGGGCCAGAGCCGGACGTCCGTCAAGTATTGAATTCATATGAAACGATCAATTAAAAAGACTCGGGAAAATTAGTGAAAAAATCAATATCATCAAACCGCCCACCAGAACGATCACCGTTTTGCGGCTCACGCCGCGCCACTCTTTGAGGATAAGTCCCCATACATTCGAGAATATGACGTTGAGCGACATGAGTATGCTCCACGCGAACGCGAGCATTGCCGGCGACGAGGCGAGGAACTTCTTGCCCATGCCCAGCCCGAAGAACTGCGAGTACCACAGCAGACCCGCCAAGGCGCAGAAAAGCAGATTGTTTATCCACACCTCCCCCTTTGCATAATCGCCGAATGTGCGGTTGCGCGCATTCTGGTACAGACAGTAGACGATGTTGGTCACGGCGCCACCCGTCGTCACGAGCAGCGTCGCCGGCAGTGTCACGAACAGATCGCTGGCACCCATGGCGGCGAACTCGGCCGAGATGCCGGCTCCGGCCTCCAGTCCGAGGTTGAAGCATGCGCTCATCAGACCGGCGAGCAGCGCTACGGCCAGACCTTTGGTCAGCGCGAAATCCTTGATCGCGGCGCGGCGCTCCTCCTCGCTCATGGTCTGCGAGCGGAGCGAACCGGCATAGCCTATCACCGCTATTCCGGCCAGCGTGATGGCAACGCCGGTGAGCAGGATCAGCCCCTTGCCGTGGAACAGATCCTCGCCTGCGAAGATGGCCGGAAGCAGCGTACCGAGCGCCGAGCATGTGCCGAGTGCTATCGACTGCCCCAGCGCCACGCCCAGATAACGCATCGAAAGGCCGAACGTAAGACCGCCCACGCCCCACAGCGCACCGTAAACGGCTGCCATGCCGGCGCCGTCCATCGAGAATATTCTGACGACGGAGTACCCGTCGGGCATTGCGAGCAGCGCCCCGACGAGCGGGAACACTATCCATGCGAACAGGCCTTGGGTGAGCCAGTAGCTCTCCCAAGACCAGTTCCTGACCTTGTTGATGGGCACGTAGCTGCTGCTCTGGCAGAAGCTGCCCACCGCAATTATCAAAAGACCTGTAATAATCTCCATAATCTGTCATCGGTATGCGGATGCAGACGGTTCCCGCCGGCGTATCGCCAGCGGAAACCGTGCATGCGACCGGATTATGCTCGTTTCGATGTTATCTCCTTTTCGTAATTCTGAATATCGGCTATGAATTCCTCGCCTACGGGCACGCCGTTGCGCAGGCAGAACATGTCCCACACGGCGTTCCACGGCAGGTTCTTGGCCTCCTCCAGCAGCGCCAGACGCTCGAAGAAACGGCCCTCGGCCTCGTATTCGCGCAATTTGGCGAGCGGCTCCAGCAACGCCTGCATCAGACACTTCTGTGTCGCGCGCGAACCGATTACGTATGCGCCTATGCGGTTGATCGAGGCGTCGAAGTAGTCGAGTCCTATATGCACGCGGTCGAGCGCGTCGCAGCGTATGATCTCCTTGGCCAGATCGAGCGTGTCGTCGTTCATTATGGTCACGTGATCCGAGTCCCAGCGTATCGGACGGCTCACGTGCAGCATGATCTCGGGCGTGAACAGCAGCAGCGACGATATTTTGTCGGCTATCGACTCGGTGAGGTGGAAATGGCCGGTGTCGAGCGTCACGATCTTGCCGTTCTTGGCACCGTAGCCCAGATAGAAATCGTACGATCCGACGGTGTAATACTCGGCGCCGATGCCGAACAGCTTGGCCTCGATGCAATCCTTCATGTTGCCGTACTCGGTGGCGAATATCTCGTCGAGCGAGGCTTTCAGCAGTTCGCGGTACTTCAGCCGGTTGACCGTCTGATCTTTCGAGCCGTCGTGAATCCAGATGTTCAGTATCGACGGATCGCCCTGACGGCGGCCCATCTCATCGGCTATCTCGCGGCAGCGTTTGGTGTGCTCGATCCAGAATCGGCGTATCTCCTCGTCGGGATTGGCCAGCGTGAGCATGCCGCTCTTGGGATGCGAGAACGACGTGGAGTTGAAGTCGAGCATCATGCCGTTCTCGGCCGCCCATTGCATCCAGCTCTCGAAGTGCTCGGCTGTCAGCCGGTCGCGGTCGACCGGACCTGTGGCGCTGAAATCGGCGTAGCTGGCATGCAGGCTCAGACGGTGCTTGCCCGGGATGAGCGAAGCGGCCTTGCTTATGTCGGCGCGCAGCTCGTCGATGTTGCGGGCCTTGCCCGGATAGTTGCCGGTGGCCTGAATGCCTCCGGTAAGCTCGCCGTCGGGATTCTCGAATCCGGTCACGTCGTCGGCCTGCCAGCAGTGCAGCGACAGCGATATTTTCTGAAGTGCGTCGAGCGCCGCATCGGCATCGACTCCCACTGCGGCATAACGCTCCTTGGCTATTTCGTATGCCTTCTCGATCAATTCTCTTTTCATCGTGTTTCCGTTTTTTATGTTTGTAATCTATTTCGTTTCCGATGTTATCTTGAGGAACCGCTCGTATGCACGGTTCCATTCGTCGCCTCCGGCCGGTTCGTAACGGCGGCGGTCGCCGAGCGACGAGCGTATCATGCCGCGCATCTCCGATACGGATCCTGCCACGCCGGCCCTCTTGGCCTGCATCATGACGTTGCCTATTGCCGTCGACTCCGACGATCCGGTCTCCACCGGAATGCCGGTGGCATTGGCCGTGAATGTGTTGAGCATCTCGTTGCGTGCCCCTCCGCCTATGACGTAAAGCCGCTCGATGGGGTGCGGCGACAGCGTTTTCAGCATATCCGTCACCTGACGGTAGCGCAGGGCCAGCGATTCGAATATGCATCGGGCATATTGTCCGACCGTCTCCGGAACCGGCTGCCCCGTGCGGCGGCAGTAGTCCGCAATCGCGCCGGTCATCGACTCGGGATTGGCGAAACACGGTGCGTCGGGGTTTATCATGCTGCGGAACGGCTCGGCGCTTTCGGCGGCCGAGGTCAGCTCGGTGTAGCTTATATCGGGCCATTCGCCACGGCAGCGCTCCAGCAGCCACATGCCGCAGATGTTCTTCAGCACGCGTATGGTGCCCTCGATGCCGCCCTCGTTGGTGAAGTTCAGCCCGAAGCTGCGCTCGGTGATTATGGGTTCGGGCGACTCTATTCCCATGAGTGACCACGTGCCCGAGCTGAGATAGGCGAAGTTGCCGTCCTCGGCAGGCACTGCTGCGACGGCCGAGGCGGTGTCGTGGCTTGCGACGGCCACCACGGGCACGGCCCCCAGTCCGGTAAGACGCTGCACTTCTCCGGTGAGCGTGCCTATCGTCTCGGCGGGCATCGTCATGGGACCGAACCGGTCGGCCGAAAGGCCCAGCTCGGCCAGTATGTCGGCATCCCACTGCCGGGTACGCGGGTCGATCATCTGCGCCGTAGAAGCGATGGTGTACTCCGTGACGGCATTGCCCGTTAGCAGATATGCCAGTGCGTCGGGGATGAACATGATTTTGTCGGCGGCCTCCAGTGCCGAACATCCGTTCCGACGCAGGGTGTCGAGCTGGAACACCGAATTGAAATTCATGATCTGTATTCCGGTCTTTTCGTACAGCGTGCGGCACGGCATGCGCCGGAAGAACTCCTCGGGCGCTCCGCCCGTGTGCGGGTCGCGGTAACAGTAGGGCAGGCGCAGCATGCCACCGTCGCGTCCGAACATGACGAAATCGACACCCCATGTGTCGATGCCTATTGATTCTATCCGCTCGCCGCGGGCCGCTATTTCGGCCAGTCCGTCGATTACCGATTTATATATGGCCGGCAGATCCCAG
This sequence comes from uncultured Alistipes sp., assembly GCA_964519525.1. Classification (GTDB taxonomy): domain Bacteria; phylum Bacteroidota; class Bacteroidia; order Bacteroidales; family Rikenellaceae; genus Alistipes. The sequence goes on from CAZFIN010000046.1 coordinate 15,198, forward strand.
TAGAAGTGCCCCTGCATTTCGATGATAGGGTCCGGAAACCGCAAAATTTCCTCCATGTGTATCGAGCCGTCGCCGATCGTGGCGAGTATAACGCGGCCGCTGGTAGCTCCCAGATCGACCGCCGCAAAACGGTGTGTAGCCATCGTCAGTAGTTTAGTCGATTTTAATTGATAGCAAATTTATCCGATTATTTCCTAACGGCAGCAATGCTAAATGATCTAAAGACTTGATATTTTGATATAGATTTTTTTAATAAATTCACTTCTCCTCGGTCGTGTCAGGCAATATAACCTCTTAATATTACTGCATTAGCCGCCGCTGACGCTTGCGGATGGATTATAGATAATGATTCGACGCAGCGCATGTTGCGGCAGCGCCGGACAGCTTCTGCCGTAAGCGTCCCGCCGCAATGTCTGATCCAGCGACACTCCGGCGCCTTGCGCTTGGCGGCATGACGGACCGCGGATCCTGAACGGGCGGGAATTGGCGGTCGAGAAAATATATCGGCCGTTTTTTAGGGACATTCGAAAACGTTTCACTATCTTTGTCGGAGTCAAACATGAAAGTCAAACAATTTTAACTATGAAAAAAGATACTCAGATTTTCGACCTTATAGCCGAGGAGCGCGCCCGTCAGATGCGCGGCATCGAGCTTATCGCTTCGGAGAACTTCGTCAGCGACGAGGTGATGGCTGCAATGGGATCGGTTCTCACCAACAAGTACGCCGAGGGTTATCCCGCGGCACGTTATTACGGCGGATGCGAGGTTGTGGACAAGGTGGAGCGTCTGGCCATCGAGCGCATATGCGAGCTCTACGGCGCCGAGT
>CAZFIN010000047.1:0-10631 GCA_964519525.1 uncultured Alistipes sp.
CGCGGGAATCTCGATGCGGATGTTGGGCACGCCGCCGTCGATGTGCGCAAGCTGCACGCCCAGCTCAGCCATCTTGTTGATCTGCGAGATGCGCTTGCCGGCGAGGAAATTCAGACCGTCGAGATTCTCGGCATCGGTCTCGACCGTCACCGTATGCTTGGCCTCGGCCACCGAGATGATGGTCTCGAACAGAGTGCGCTCGCCCTCCTGAATGTACTGGCCCATCGAGTGCAGGTCGGCCGTCAGCGTCACGCTGGCGGGGAATATGCCCTTGCCCTCCTTGCCCTCGCTCTCGCCGTAGAGCTGCTTCCACCACTCGGCCACATACTGCAGCTTGGGCTCGTAAGAGCCGAGTATCTCGGTCTTCTTGCCCGATTCGTAGAGCGCGTTGCGCACGATGGCGTACTGTGCGGCGAGGTTCTCGTCGACGGGAACGTCGGCGGCGGTAGCCTTCTCCATTGCCACGGCGCCCTCGACCAGCGCCTTGATGTCGACGCCCGCCACAGCCAGCGGCAGCAGACCCACGGGGGTCAGCACCGAGAAACGTCCGCCCACATCGTCGGGGATGACGAACGTGGGATAACCCTCGTTGGTGGCCAGCGTCTTGAGCGCGCCGCGGGCCTTGTCCGTAACGGCCACGATGCGGGTGGCGGCGTCGGCCTTGCCGTAACGCTTCTCGATCTCGGCCTTGATGATGCGGAACGCGATAGCGGGCTCGGTGGTGGTGCCCGACTTCGATATCACGATTGCGGCGATCGAATAATCCTTCACGGCCTGCAGGAGTTCGTAGGTGTAATCCTCCGATATGTTCTGACCGGCGAATACCACCGTCGGATTGTCGTGCTTGCGGTGCAGATACTCGAAAGAGTCGTTCATGGCCTCGATAACGGCCTTGGCGCCGAGGTACGAGCCTCCGATGCCGATACATATCACCACCTCGGCCTTGGCGCGCAGCTTGGCGGCCTGCGCCTCGATGGCGGCGATCTGTCCGCCGTCGATCGACGACGGCAGGTTCACCCAGCCCAGAAAATCGTTACCTGCGCCCTCGCCCGAGTGGAGCAGCGCGTTGGCCTGCTGTGCGCGGGCCTTCATGGCCTCGTCGACGGCAACGCCCGACTTGGCAATGTCAAGTTTAATCAAACTCATCGTTTCAGTGATTTTGGTTTATAATCATCATATCAGTTTCTCGGTAAGTGCGCGCATGAGCCGGCGCGCCGAGGCGTCGCGGTAGAGCACCTCGTAGACCATATCGGCTATGGGCAGCTCCACCTCGTGCGATTTCGACGTGTGGCGTATGCACTCGGCGGCGTAGTACCCCTCGGCCACCATCGTCATCTCGTTCATGGCGCTGCGCACCGTGCATCCGCGCCCGATGAGCAGCCCCAGCCGGCGGTTGCGGCTGTATGTCGAGTAACACGTCACCAGCAGGTCGCCCAGATAGGCCGAGGCGTAGGCGTTGCGCGTGCCGCGGCAGTGGATGCCGAGGAAGCGGCTCATCTCGGCCGCGCAGTTGGATATGAGCACCGCCACGAAGTTGTCGCCGTAGCCCAGCCCCACGGCCATACCCACGGCCAGCGCATAGATGTTTTTCATGATCGCGGCGTACTCCACGCCGTAGATGTCGTCGGAGTAGCTCACGCGGATGTACGGACGCTCGAACATGGCGCCTATGTCGCGGCGCACCCCCTCGTCGCGGCACACGGCGGTAAGGTACGACAGGCGGCCCAGACCCACCTCCTCGGCATGCGAGGGACCGGTGACCACGCCCAGCTGCGATTCGGGCACCCCGTACCGCGAGGCCATGTACTCGGCCACCGACATGTAGTCGCCCGGGACTATGCCCTTCACGGCCGACACCACCACCTTGTCCGACAGCGGCTCCGACAGCGGTTCGAGCACGCTCTTCAGGAAAGCCGACGGCATGGCCAGCACCACCGCGGCGGCACCCGCCACGGCACGGTTCACATCCGATTCGACCTCGATGAACGAGCCGTCCAGCCCGACATCGCGCAGATATTTGCAGTTGCGGCCCTCGCCGGCCACCGACGCCCTCACGTCGGCGTTGAGAATGTGCCAGCCCACGCGCACCCCGTTTTCGGCAAGTATCTTCACTATGGCCGTGGCCCAGCTTCCGTAACCTATGACCGCGCATTTGCGCCCGTTGTTTATCATGCGGAGGAACAGTTGGTTTTTTAACTTCGGCAAAAGTAATAATTTCGACGGTTATATACAACTTTGCGTCCGATCTTCTCGTTCCCGCCTCCGCAGCGGAGCGTCCGGCACGGAGGGCACGGAGCGAGCCGCAGCCCGCGGGATGAACGCGGCGAGCCTCCGCGTGCGGGAGGGTTGCGGATCGCGCTGTCCGCCGTGCCGCAGAATATCATTCCGGGTACTCCGGAAGCCTGAAAAAATTTGTGTTTTTTCCGCGAAAAAAGTTGGACCGCTATTGCAAAACTTATTCATCTTTTCTTTACCTTTGTGCTGTCGTGTCATCCGTCACGGGCGGAGCCGCGGGCGCGCTCATCGCGCGAAGGGTCAAGGCGGTACGCGACGGTAGGTTAAACGAAACGAAATCAGAAACTTATATATGGGATTTTTTTCACTGACGCAGGAGTTGGCCATCGACCTCGGTACGGCCAACACGATAATAATCTACAACGGCAAGGTGGTGGTCGACGAGCCGTCGATCGTGGCTCTGGACGTGCACACGGGCAAGGTGATGGCCATAGGCCAGCAGGCCCGCCAGATGCACGAGAAGACCAACCCCAACATCAAGACCATACGCCCGCTGAAGGACGGCGTGATCGCCGACTTCAACGCCACGGAGTTGATGCTGCGCGGTCTGATAAAGAAAGTGCGCCCGTCGAGCACCATGTTCGCCCCCTCGCTGCGCATGGTGATCTGCATCCCGTCGGGTTCGACCAACGTGGAGATACGCGCCGTGCGCGACTCGGCCGAGCATGCCGGAGGACGCGACGTCTACATGATCTTCGAACCCATGGCGGCCGCGCTCGGTGCGGGGCTCGACGTGGAGGCTCCCGAGGGTAACATGGTGATCGACATCGGCGGCGGAACATCGGAGATCGCCTGCATATCGCTGGGCGGCATCGTGTGCTCGGAGTCGATCAACGTGGCCGGCGACGTGTTCACGACCGACATCCAGAACTATGTGCGCCAGCAGCACAACATACGCATCGGCGAACGCACGGCCGAGGCCATCAAGTGTTCGATAGGCGCAGCCGTGTCGGAACTCGACGAGGAGCCCGAGGACTACGTGATCACGGGTCCCAACATGCTCACCGCCCTGCCGCAGACCGTAACGCTCAGCTACAACGAGATAGCCTACGCGCTGGAGAAGTCGCTCGTCAAGCTGGACGCGGCGCTGATGAAGGTGCTGGAGGAGATGCCGCCCGAGCTGTACGCCGACATCGTGAAGAACGGCGTGTATCTGGCCGGCGGCGGCGCCCTGATCAAGGGTCTCGACAAGCGTCTGTCGGACAAGTCGGGACTGCCGTTCCACATCGCCGAGGATCCGCTGCGCGCCATCGCCCGCGGAACCAGCATAGCGATGAAGAACATCGACAAATTCTCGTTCCTGATGAGATAAGCCCGTGCGGAGGGTCCGGCGAACGGGAGGGAATGTCCCCCGCCGCCGGGTCATCCGTCAGAGACGGTGATTAGTCATGTACAAACTGATCGAATTCATACGCAGGATATATGTTGTGCTATTGTTCATCGTTATCGAGACAATAGCACTCAATTATTATGCGCATTCGTCATTCTACACTCAGGCCAAGATACTCTCGCACGCCAACCGTGCCATAGGCGGCGTGCAGAACGCCGTGTTCGGCGTGAGGCACTACTTCACGCTGCGGCGCGAGAACGAGGTGCTCGCGCACCGCGTGGCCGAGCTGGAGACGCAGCTGGCCGTCTACCGCGGGCAGGCCGCCGACACCGGCACCGACTCGCTGCAACTGCCGATCGAGGAGCTGACGCAATACCGCTACATGACCGCCCGCATAGTGTCGAACACCATCAACCGCGACCGCAACTACATCACCCTCAACCGGGGACTGATGCACGGCGTGTCGGAGGACATGGCCGTCATCTCGCCCGACGGGGTGATGGTGGGCTACGTGATAGGATGTTCGGAGCGTTATTCGGTGGTGATGCCGGTGCTCAACACCGACTTCCGCACCAGCGGCAAGATCGAGGGCGACGACCACTTCGGATCCATATCGTGGAGCGGCAGCAGCCCATACAGCATGAACATGACCGAGCTGTCGAAATACGCCGACATAAACATCGGCGACGAGGTGGTGTCGTCGGGACTGTCGCACTACTTCCCCGAGGGCGTGAAGATAGGATCGGTGGTGAGCTACCGCCTCAACGAGAGCCAGACGGCCTACGACGTCGAGATAAGGCTGGGCACCGACGTCACCCGCCTGAGCAACGTGATACTGATCGAGAACCTCGACTACGGCGAGGTGTCGCACCTCGAAAATTCGGTCACCGGCGAGGGACAATAACCGCAGCTGCCGCTCCCCGAGGGCAGGCGGCGCTGAAAAAAACAGGAATTTGGCATGCAGAAATATCTTTCATATACGGGAGTGTTCGTCACGCTGGTGCTGTTGCAGATCTTTCTGCTCGACAACATCGCGCTGAGCGTCTATTTCCACCCGCTCGTCTACGTGGCGTTCATCATCCTGCTGCCGCTCGACACCAAACAGGTGTGGGTGATGCTGCTCGCGGCGCTGATCGGCCTGACCGTCGACGTGCTCACCGGCATGGGCGGGCTCAACGTCATCGCGGCCACAGCCGCCGGATTCCTGCGCCCCGCGGTCGTGAACGTCACATGCGGCCGCTCGGCCGGACCCGACGACTCGGTACCGGCGCTCCACCGCCTCACGCCGAAGAATCTGGCCATGTACATGGTGGGCATGATAGCGCTCCACAGCGCCGTGTTCTTCGGCATGGAGTCGCTCTCGCTGCGGCATCTGCTGCGTATGCTTCTGCGGCTTATCGTCAGCGACGCGGCCGCGGCGGTGTTCATCTGGTACTTCATAAAACTGTTCACCGAAAAGATACTCAACAGGTAACGCATGACCGGCAACGAAGCACATACCCGACGTTCGATCCTGCGGCTGATCGTCATCGCCGTCTTCACGGTCATAGGCTGCCGCGTGGGTTATCTGCAGCTGGTCGACACCCGCTACAAACGGCTTGCCGCAGGCAACGTGCTGCGCTACGAGGTGCAGTATGCGCCGCGCGGCGAAGTGGTCGACCGCAACGGCGAGTTCCTCGTGCAGAGCATGGAGTGCTACGACCTGAAGGTGGTCTACCGCGACATCGGCAAGCAGGGGTTCGACACGGTGCGCTTCTGCAACATCGTGGGCATCACCAAGGAGCGGTTGGTGGCGGCGCTCAAGAACGCCCGCATGCGTCCGCGCGTGCCGATGCTCGTGGCCAACTACGTATCGAAGGAGACCAAGCTGCGTTTCGAGGAGTGCAATTTCCCGGGGTTCCACACCGTCTACCGCACCGTGCGCCAGTATCCGCGCAAGATAGGCGGCAACCTGCTGGGCTACGTGGGCGAGGTGAACGCCGACATCATCAAGCGCAACCCCGAATACAGTTCGGGCGACTACATAGGCATGAGCGGCGTGGAGGCCGCCTACGAGCAGGAACTGCGCGGCAAGAAGGGCGTGAAGATTCTGGAGGTGGACACGCACGGCGCCATCAAGGGATCGTACATGAACGGCGAGTTCGACTCGCTGCCGGTGCCGGGCAGCATGCTCACCTGCACCATCGACGCGCGTCTGCAGGCCTTCGCCGAGGAGCTTATGGAGGGCAAGGTGGGCGCCGTAGTGGCCATCGAGCCGTCGACGGGCGAGATTCTGGTAATGGCCAGCTCGCCTACCTACGACCCCGACGAACTGGTGGGGCGCGAACGCGGCAACAACTACATGGCCATGCTGGCCAACAAGCGCCAGCCGCTGTTCAACCGCGCCGTGAAGGCGAAATACCCTCCCGGCTCGACCTTCAAGCTCGTGCAGGGACTCATCGGCATGCACGAGGGCGTCCTGCGTCCGTCGGACACCCACCCCTGCCACGAGGGCTACCACGTGGGGCGCATAAGTCAGAAGTGCCACGCCCACGCCTCGCCGCTCGATCTGCGCAACGCCGTGGCGCAGTCGTGCAACGCCTACTTCTGCTACGTGTTCCGCGACATAATCGAGAACCGCAAGTACGGCAGCGTGAAGAACGGCATCGAGGTGTGGGGCGAATACGTGCGCAGCTTCGGTTTCGGCCGCAAGCTCGACTCCGATTTTCTGGGCGAGGGTCCGGGCACCGTCCCCACGCGCGAGCTGTACGACAAACGCTACCGCGGCTCGTGGAACTCGCTCACGCTGCTGTCGCTCTCCATCGGGCAGGGCGAGCTGGGCTGCACGCCCATGCAGATGGCCAATCTGGCCGCCACGATAGCCAACCGCGGCTACTACTACATCCCCCACATAGTGAAGGCCGTCGAGGGGCGCGACTCGCTCGACAGCCGCTTCTACGAGAAGCACTACACCAAGGTCGACCCGCGGCACTTCGAACCGATCATCGAGGGCATGTGGCGCGGCGTGAACGTACCGGGTGCGGGAACCTCGTCGCGGGCCATGCTGCCCGGGCTGGACGTATGCGGCAAGACGGGCACGGCGCAGAACCCGCACGGCAAGGACCACTCGACGTTCCTGTCGTTCGCCCCAAAGGACAATCCGCGCATAGCCATATCGGTCTACGTCGAGAACGGAGGATTCGGCGCAGCGGCCGCACTGCCCATAGCCAGCCTGCTGGAGGAACTCTACCTCACCGACACCATACGCCGGCCCGAGCTGGTCAATTCCGTAAAATCAATGCAAATCTACTACCCGCACTATGCAAAACAGAGGTAACAACGCACAGATGCCGCTTTTCGAGGGTGTCGACCGCGCGGCCGTCATCCTCTACCTGCTGCTGGTGGCGGCGGGCATGGTGTGCATAACCGCGGCCTCCTACGACGACTCCATCGAGGAGCTGTTCTCGTTCAAGCACTTCTACATGAAGCAGGCCGTGTGGATCGGCGCGGCATTCTGCACCGCGCTGTTCATTCTGCTGCTCGACTCGCGCTACTACCACATGTACGCCTACTACGCCTATGCGGCGGGCATACTGCTCATCGCCGGCACGCTCGTGCTGCCCGAAAAGATAGCGCCCGTGGTAAACGGAGCCAAGGCGTGGTACAAGTTCAGCGAGTCGGTGAGGGTGCAGCCCGTGGAGTTCGCCAAGATAGCCACCGCGCTGGCCATGGCGCGCCTGATGAGCAACTACACATTCTCGATAAAGAGCATCGGCAATCTGTTCCGCGTGGGTATGATCATACTGCTGCCGCTGGGCATCATCGTGTTGCAGAACGACACGGGTTCGGGCGTCGTGCTGTGCTCGTTTCTGTTCGTGCTCTACCGCGAGGGGCTGAACAAGTGGATCTGCATACCCATCATCATGGTGGCCACGCTGTTCATCTGTTCGTTTCTGTTCACGCCGCTGTTCCTGCTCATACTTCTGGTGCTGATATTCACCGTCTCGGACGCCATGATGATAGGCGCGTGGCGCGGACACATAATCTTTCTGGCCTCGGCGGCGCTGGCCTCGGCGGCGCTGTACGTCGTGTCGCAGCTCTTCTGGGACGGCGCCCTCGGCGCATACGCCTGCACGGTCATCGTGATGATAGGTGCGGTGGGCGTGGCCGCGCTGCTGGCCGTGAAGAAGAACATCGCCCAGATATTCCTGTCGCTTGCTCTGTTCGTGGGGTCGATGCTGTTCGTGCCCACGGCCGACATGATATTCGAGTCGATACTCAAGCCCCACCAGCGGGAGCGCATACTCAGTTTTCTGGGTATCGTGAGCGACCCGAGCGGCGCCGACTACAACGTCAACCAGTCGAAGATAGCCATCGGTTCGGGCGGACTCTTCGGCAAGGGATTCATGCAGGGCACGCAGATAAAATACAACTTCGTGCCCGAGAAACACACCGACTTCATCTTCTGCACCGTGGGCGAGGAGTGGGGATTCGTCGGGGCGGTGATAGTGCTCGGACTGCTGTGCGGACTCATTCTGCGGCTGATGAAGATGGGCGAGCACCAGCACGAACCGTTCAGCCGCATATACAGCTACTGCGTGGCGTCCATCCTGCTGTTCCACGTGCTGGTGAACGTGGGAATGACCATCGGACTCATGCCGGTGATGGGCATCCCGCTGCCGTTCATGAGCTACGGCGGATCGTCGTTAGTGGCGTTCACCATACTGGTGTTCATAGCCATACGTCTCGACGCCTCGCCGCGCAAAGGACTTATGACGATAAGATAAAGCCGAATATGATATTCATCTGTTACATCATAACAGCCGCCGCCGTGGTCGGATTCTCCGTTCTGGCCTCGCGCTACATCGACATGATCGACCGCACCACGCGGCTCTCGGGCGCGTTTCTGGGCGGAGTGCTGCTGTCGGCCGTCACGTCGCTGCCCGAACTGTTCACCAGCATATCGGCCACGATGCTGCTCGACAGCCCCGGGCTGTGCATAGGCAACATTCTGGGCAGCAATCTGTTCAACACCGCCATGCTGGCCGTGGCCCTGCTGTTCTTCATGCGCGGGTTCTCGTCGGCCCGGCTGTCGCGCAGCCACACCTGCGTGGTCGTGCTGCTGCTTCTGATGTATATGGCCGTAGCCGCCGACTGGCAGGGATGGCTCCGCACCGACATAAAGGCCGGCGATGGCGACCACCCGTGGCTCTATGTCAGCATCACGTCGCTGCTGATCGCGGTGCTCTACTTTCTGTCGATCCGCTATCTGGCGGCCGACAACGGCCCGGACGCCGGCACCGACGACGGTGCTTCCGACGGCGAACCCGTGACGCTCACCGTGCGCGCCATAGTCACACGCTTCGCGCTGGCCAGCGCCGGCATCATAGCGGCGAGCATCGTGCTCACCTACATAACCGACGACATAGCCGGCCGCTACAATCTGGGGTCGGGACTTGCGGGCGCGCTGTTCCTCGGCGTGGCCACCTCGCTGCCCGAGGTGACGTCGACCATCTCGCTGCTGCGCATGCGCAGTTTCGACATAGCGTTCGGAAACATAACGGGCAGCAACGTGTTCAATTTCTTCATACTCGCCGTAGCCGACCTGCTCTACGCCGGACGTGGCGTCTACGACTTCTGCGACGGCAAGGTGGTGAACCTTACCGTATTCGGCATAACGGCCACCGTCGCCACGCTCATCATGCTGCGCAGCCGCCGCATCCGGATCAAGGTACTGTGCGCCGTGACGGCCGCCGCCTGCTACATCGCGTTCCTGTCGCTGTAACGGCGCATCAGCCTATGAAGGCATCCAGCTCGCAGTAGACCCTCTGCACGGGCAGTCCCATCACGTTGTAGAACGAACCCTCGATGCCCTCGATGCCCACATAGCCTATCCACTCCTGAATGCCGTAACTGCCGGCCTTGTCCATCGGGCGGTAGTTGTCGACGTAATACCCGATCTCCTCGTCGGAAAGATTGCGGAAACGCACCTTCGAGTGCGCCGAGAAACTGCGTCGGCGCGCGATGTCGCGCAGCGTGACGCCCGTTATCACCTCATGGTCGCGGCCCGACAGCATCCGCAGCATCGCCACGGCCTCGTCGCGGCCGGCCGGTTTGCCCAGCACGGCATCGCCGGCCACCACCACGGTGTCGGCCGTGAGCAGGATGTCGCCCGGAGCAAGCGCCTCGGGATAGGCGTCGCTCTTGAGCCGCGACAGATACTCGGCCACCTCGGCGGCGGGCAGGTCGGCGGGATAGCGCTCCTCGCATTCGAAACGCCCGGCGAGCGTATACTCGAGTCCCGCGTCCGACAACAGCTGGCGCCGGCGCGGCGACTGCGACGCCAGAATGAGGCGGCGCGATTTAAGTTTTTCGTGTAGTAACATACCTGTTATTTTAAGGCCGCGCGTGCGCATGCGGGAGCACCGCAGCGGACCCGGAATCGCCTTTACATCACATCGAAATCGAGCAGCGTGCGTCCGCACAGACGAGCACGGATGTTGTCGCCCCGTCCGACGGGCCCCACACCCGCAGGCGTGCCGGTGAAGATGAGGTCGCCTATGCGCAGCGTCATGAACTGCGACACGTAGCTCACTATCTCGTCCACCGCGAAGATCATCTCCTCCGTGCGGCCCCTCTGGCGCACCTCGCCGTTAAGCTCCATCTCGAATTCCAGACGCTGCACGTCGCCGCCCAGCTCCGCCAGCGGCACGAACTCGGGCGACAGCGCCGCCGAATGGTCGAAACCCTTGCACATCTCCCACGGCAGTCCCCCGGCTATGGCCTCGCGCTGAAGGTCGCGCGCCGTGAAGTCGATGCCGAGTCCCACCTCGTCGTAGCACCGGCCGGCGAACCGGCGGTCGATGCACTTGGCCAGACGGTTGATCTTCACCACCAGCTCGCATTCGTAATCCACCTGCCGCGAGAACGACGGCACATAAAACGGATCGTTGTTGCGCAGCAGCGCCGTGTCGGGCTTCAGAAAAAACAGAGGCGCGGCGGGCACTCCGCCGCCGTGCAGCTCGGC
>CAZFIN010000047.1:10641-12033 GCA_964519525.1 uncultured Alistipes sp.
ACAGATTATCTTCATCGTTTCAACTCTTTCAGATCATCGACCATGCGCGCCGCGAAACGGTCGCTCGCGCCCTCGCCGCCGATTATGCGGCGCAGTTCGGCAAAGTCGTCCAGCATGCGGCCGCGGCCCGCGCCGCCTTCGAGCACGGCCCTCAGTTCGGCCTCGGCGTACTCCACCGACGGCCGGTATTTCACGATCTCGCGCACCGCCTCGCGCCCCAGATTCAGGTTCACGAGCGACACATACGGTATCTTCAGCACATGCGGCTTCAGCTTCTCGTATAGCCACGGCACGCCGTATACCACCACCTCGGGCACACCCAGCAGGGCCGTCTCGAGCGTGGCCGTGCCCGACGTCACCACGGCGGCCTCCGACACCGACAGCAGTTCGTAGGTGCGGTCGAACACATACCTCACGGCCGTACCCTCCGTACAGCGTTCGTACTCCGCGCGGTCGATCCACGACACACCCGCCACCACGAACTGCCTGTCGGGCACGCGCGCGGCCAGTGCGGCCATGAACCGCAGGTTGGTGCGTATCTCGCTGCGGCGGCTGCCGGCGAGCAGCGCCACCACGGGACGTCCGTCGAGTCCGTTCTCGCGGCGGAACCCGTCGGCCGTGGGGAACGACTCGCGCCGCCGGGCTATGGCATCCATCAGCGGATTGCCCTCGAACGCGGCCTCGACGCCCTTCGACCGGAAATATTCGCGTTCGAACGGAAAGATTATGTAGAGCCGGTCGACGAACCTCCGCAGGGCCTTCACGCGCCACTCCTTCCACGCCCATACCTTGGGCGCGATGTAGTAGAACACGCGCAGACCGTGACGGTGCGCGAACTCGGCCATTCTGACGTTGAAACCCGGGTAGTCGATCAGTATCAGCACATCGGGCGCATAGCGCAGCACATCCTCGCGGCACTCGCGCATCTGCCGCGCTATGGTGCCCAGATTGGCCAGCACGTTGGCTATGCCGAAGAACGAGGTCTCGCGGTAATGCCTCACCAGATTCTCCGCGCCGCCCGCCGCGGCCATCATGTCGCCGCCCCAGAAGCGGAATTCGGCTTCGGGATCGGCCTTTTTCAGCCCCCCGATAAGGTTGGCGCCGTGCAGATCGCCCGACGGCTCGCCGGCTATGAGATAGTATCGCATGGTTTTACTCTATGATTTCACAAATGATCGCCGCACCGTCACCGCGATGCAGACGGCCGTCCGTCGCCCGCGCGTCGTACTGCATTCCGCCGCCGGCTCCGCGCATCCCGCCGCAGCCGGCGGTGACTGCCGGCGACAGTCACTCCGCACCGTCGGCAAGGAGATCGGGACGCAGCCGCCGGGTGCGTTCGTATGCCTGTTCGTCCTGCCACTTCTCGATCTGCGCGAAGTTGCCCGACAGCAG
>CAZFIN010000047.1:12043-14858 GCA_964519525.1 uncultured Alistipes sp.
TCGTCCTGAAAACAGTCGGTCAGAGCCGATGCCTCGTCGCCTATGGCCCCCGGGATTATGCGCACCACCGAGTCGGCGATGATGCAGGCGGCCAGCTCGCCGCCCGTCAGCACATAGTCGCCGATCGAGATCTCGCGCGTTATGAGGTGCTCGCGTATGCGGTGATCCACGCCCTTGTAGTGGCCGCAGAGTATTATGATGTTCTCCAGCGTCGAGAGGCGGTTGGCCTCGTGCTGGTCGTAGCGCACTCCGTCGGGCGAGGTGAAGATCACCTCGTCGTAACGGCGCTCGCTCTTCAGCTTCTCGATCACACGGAAAATAGGCTCGGGCTTCATCACCATGCCCGCCTCGCCGCCGAACGGATAGTCGTCCACGGTGCGGCGACGGTCGTCGGTGTAGTCACGCAGATTGTGCACCACGATCTGCGCCAGCCCCTTCTCCTGCGCCCGCTTGAGGATCGACTCGTTCAGAGGCGAGGCCAGCAGTTCGGGCACGACGGTAATTATATCAATTCTCATTTCGTTGCGTTTAGGTATCTGAATATTATGTCGCGGTCCTGCTCCGCGTCGGACAGCTCATGCTCGCGGCCGTCGTCGCCCAGCGTGAAGGCCGAATAGCCCATCTGCGCGAACATGCCGGCGATCTCGCGCCGGTTGGCGCCGCCCGTCTCGATCAGCACCGTGGGCCGGTGGCGTTCTATCAGCGGCCGCATCTCGTGCATCACCACCGTCTCGTAGCCTTCGATGTCGCACTTTATGAAGTCGATGCGCTCCAGCCCGCCGAACAGCTCGCTGCCGCGGCGCATGCGGGCGGTGAAGGTGATGGCGTCGGCCGCCGCACCCCCGTCGCTCACGAAGTTGCGGCCTGTGCCGAAGTATCCGCCCGCAGCCACCGAATCGTTGGCCATCTCCACGTCGCGCTCCTGCTCGCCCAGAGCGAAATTCAGCAGCTCCACATTGCTCCGTCCGCCGACATTGCGGCGCAGCACGCCGAAGATGACGGGCACCGGCTCGACGGCGTATACGCGCCCCGTCCGGCCGACGATACGCGACACGGGCAGGGTGTAATAGCCCAGATTGGCGCCTATGTCTATCGCCACATCGCCCTCGCGCACCAGACGGGGCAGGTGGTAGACATACTCCAGCGCCCGCGAGCGGCGGCCGAGCCCCAGCGCCCTGAAGACGAAGAACATGCGGCTGACGACGCGCAGATAGGCCGTAAGCGGCAGCAGGCGGTAGAGCAGACGGTGGACCAGCCTACTCATAGCGCACCTCGTTGTTGAGCACCTCGGTGACGAACGGGTTGTAGAGCGACTCGTGACCCAGATCGCTCTGTTCGCCGTGACCCGGGTATATCCTCACCTCGTCGCCCAGCGGCATAATCTTCTCAAGAATCGAGCGCATGATCCACGAATAATCGCCGCCCGGCAGATCGGTGCGGCCTATGCTCTCGCGGAACAGCGTGTCGCCCGTGAAGAGCGCCTTCGACTGCGGCTCGTAGAGCGCCACATGGCCCGGGGTGTGGCCCGGGGTGGCGATGATCTTCAGTTCGGTGGAGCCGAACGATATGCTGTCGCGTCCGTCGAGGTCGAGGTCGATCTTCGCAGGCATGTCGCCCGCACGTACGCCGAACAGTTCGGCGCTCGCCGACGAGCCGCGCAGCAGGAATTCGTCCTTCGACGAGAGCGCGAAGGGTATGCCGTAGCGGCGGCACAGGAAATCGACACCCAGCAGATGATCGAAATGGCCGTGGGTGTTGACCGCCGCCTTGGGCGTAAGTCCGTGGTCGGCGATGAACTTCTCCAGCGCGGCGTTCTCGCGCGGGGTCATGTTGCCGGCGTCGATCACGGCAGCCTCCATCGTGTCGTCCCACACCACGTAGGTGTTCTCCTGCAAGGGATTGAAAACAAGTCGTGCTATTTTCATGATTTCAGTCAAATATCGTTTTATCGCATTGCCATACCGGTGTCCGGGCCATGCGCCGGCCCGACACCGGCCGCGCTATTTCCGGTTGAGAACGAACTTGGCGTTCACGTTATAATTGATCACTATCTGCTCGAACTCCACATCCTGTTCGGCCTCCTCCTCGGTAACGGCATCCATCATGACGGCGTTCTTCATCATGCCCGCCGCGCGGAACATCACGGGCTGCGCCTCGCTGGTGTAGTCGTTTATCTCGTAACACATGCCGATGCTCTGTCCCACGGCCTCGGCCAGCTGGCGGGCGCGGGTCTGCGCATTCTTCATGGCCTCGGTGCGTGCCTGCGCGCGATACTCGTCCATCTTCGAACTGGTGGTGCGCGTCACCGCCACATTGGGTATGCCGGCCTTGTCGAGCGCCTCGAACACCTTGCGCGCATCGGCCGACGACGACACTTTCAGCTCGTACTGCGACGACGACAGCGAACCGCGGCGGCGGAAGAACGAGCTCGACATGTCGAGCACACGCAGTTGCTTCTCGACATCGACGCCGCTACGCTTCAGGGCCGCGAACATATTGCGGCGCTGCTCTTCGAGCGTCACCTTGCCTTTGGTGTCGCTCTCGTCGAGCGTGATCGAGAGATAGATCACGTCGGGCGTGATCTTCAGCTGCGACGAGCCGTTAACCGTAACTGTGGGAATCGTCTCGCCCAGTTCCTGCGCCGTGGCCGCCACGGCCACGGTCACTGCGGCCAGAGCCGCCAGAAACAACTTTTTCATAATCTTCGGTTTTTTATCAGTCTGACTGTCAATAACGGATCCTTCACGCAGCGCGGCGCTCCGCCGCCGTGCGGCCGAAGTCCTCTTACGCGCGGCGCACGAGCTTCACGACGTTC
>CAZFIN010000048.1:0-14418 GCA_964519525.1 uncultured Alistipes sp.
CATTGTTATTTTTCGCCGCGCTTTATGCCCAGACGCGGACAGCGCTTGAACTCCTTGGTGCGGTCGAACAGATAGCGGTAGGTGGTGTGCATCTTGTGGCGCGTGGCGCATACGTAGGTCTGTATCATGCGGTTCATCACGGGGTTGAAGTCGCCTATCCATGCGAACTCGACGGTCTTGTAGCGGTTGCGGTCGGTGCGTATGTACGATTCGTATATGTACTGTATCATGCCCGACTCCACGCCCTTGCCCTGAAACTCGGGCGTCACGGCGAAGATGATGCCGAATATGCGGTCGCAGCTCTTGCGCACCTTCAGGTCCCACATCAGGCGCAGCTTGTTCCACAGGTTGAGCTTGCCGTTGAATTTGCCTATGATGCGGTTCAGGTCGGGCACCATGATGAAGAATCCTATGGGCTCGTTGTTGAAATAGGCGAAGAATATGATGTTGGGGTCGACGATGGGGCGCAGCATCTTCATTATGTTCTGGGCCTCCTCCTTGGGCATCGGTTTCACTCCGGTGAAGAGCGACCATGCCTTGTTGTATATTATGCGGAAATCCTCGGCCACCTGCTCCAGATCCTTCACGTTGATGTGGGCGAAGCTGTACCCGGGCGTCGCCATCAGACGCTTGGCGCGCTCGTGTATCGACTTGTTGATGTCGTCGTCGTACACACGCCACAGGTAGGTGTTCTGGTTGAAGTAGTTCTGGAATCCGTAATTCTCGAACAGTTCCTTGTAATATGGCGGGTTGTAGGGGTTGGCGTAAAGCGGCTGGAACTCGTATCCCTCGACCAGCAGCCCCCACCACGAATCGCGCGGACCGAAGTTGACGGGACCGTCCATGGCCTCCATGCCGCGGCTCGCGAGCCACAGCCGTGCCGCGTCGAACAGCTGGTTGGCCAGTTCCTGATCGTTTATGGCCTCGAAGAAACCGCAGCCGCCCGTGGGCTGTTCGTAGGAGTAGGCGTGTTCGTTATCGTAGAAAGCGGCGATTCGGCCGACCACCTCGCCCGCGGCGTCGCAGGCTATCCAGCGGATGGCCTCGCCGTCGGCATACAGCTTGTTGCGGGCCGGATCGAATACCGCCAGAATGTCGTCGTCCAGCGGACATACCCAGTTGCGGTTGCCTTTGTAGAGTCGTTTGGGCAGGTCGATGAACTCGCGTTCGAGCGCCTTGTCCGTCACCTCCTTCAGAGTGTACTTTTTATTGCTCATATATGGCGTTTTTATTTCTGATTCCGATTGATCTCTCAAAAATAGTAAAAAAAGATTAAAAAGCCTCGTTCCTCATTTACTTTATCTCGCGTTCGGGATTCTTTTTCAGAAACGCCTCCCACGACGACGATCCCCGGGCGGCCTTCTTTCCGCCGCCCAGACCCTTTACGCGTTCGCTGCCCATGGCCGTGTTTATCGGCGTCCGCGCCGTGAAGTAGTGGCACATGGCCACAGCCATGCCGTCGGTGGCGTCGAGCCGGCGGGGCATGTAGTCGATCCTGAGCATGCGCTTCACGATGGCCGCCACCTGCTCCTTCGATGCCGATCCCGATCCGGCGATGGCCTGCTTGATGCGCGACGGCGCGTATTCGAATACCTCGCGGTCGCGGCTGAGTGCGGCGGCTATTGCCACGCCCTGTGCGCGGCCGAGCTTGAGCATGCTCTGCACGTTCGTGCCGAAGAAGGGCGACTCCAGAGCCACCTCGCTGGGGCCGTAGTCGTCGACGAGTTTGCTCACGCGGTCGAATATGTAGCGCAGCTTGCGGTAGGGGTCGCTCATGGTGTGCAGGTCGATGTCGCCCAGAACGACCGACCGCAGCGTGCGTCCTTCCACCTCTACCACTCCGTAACCCATGTAGTTGGTTCCCGGGTCGATTCCCATTATGCGGTATGTCTGCGTATCTTTCATACGGCAAATATAGCGGTATTTTTTATGAAAAAGGCGGTTGCGCCGTATATTCGGGCAACCGCCTGTGTGAACGACCGTCGTGATGCGGCCGGTTTAGTCAAGCAGTTCGGTTATCTTCTTCTGCAGTTCCTCGCCGCGCAGGCCCTTGGCTATGATCTTGCCGGTGGCGCAGTCGATCAGGAAGTTGGCGGGGATGCTGTTTATGGCGTAAGCGTTGCGCGCCTGATTGTCCCACGCGTTGAGCGAGCTTACTTGAATCCAGTTCATCTTCTTGTCGGCTATGGCCTTGAGCCATGCGTTGCGGTCGCGGTCGAACGACACGCCGTAGATCTCGAATCCCTTCTTGTGGTACTTGGCGTAGGTGTCGACCAGATAGGGAACCTCGCCCATGCAGGGGCCGCACCATGAGGCCCAGAAGTCGAGCAGCACATATTTGTTGGCCTTGTTCTCCACCACGCTCTTCAGCGTGATCTCCTTGCCGTCGGCATCCTTGTCGGCGATCTCGACATAGGGGTTGCCGGGCATCACCTTCAGCGCGGTCTCGGCCGACTTCTTTCTGTCGGCGAACTTCTCCTGCACATCGGCGGGGAACATGTTTACGATGTCGATCACCTCCTGAGGCTCGAAATCGTAGTAGTGAGCGACGAACAGATCCGATCCGAGTACGTTGCCGGCATTGGCCGCTATGGTCTGCTTCAGCTCTTCATTCACCTGCTCCGTGAGCTGCTTGATTCTGTCGGCATCCTTGGTGTCGAAGGCCTTGTCGAGGGCGTCCGAAAGCGACTGTATCTTGCTGTTGGCATCGTTGAGCGGCGTTCCCGTCGTGATCATGTTGTCGGTTTCGGTATCTCTCTTTATCTCGATGTTTCCGCCCTCCAGATAGGCAGTGGCCTTATACTGTCCTTTGCGCTCTTCGGGGCTGCACACCGCGATGTACACCAGCAGGGGTTTCTCGGCGTCGGCCTCGCCCTTGAACCTGAACGTGTTGCCTTTCACGGCTACCGAGTCGATGACGTGCATCGCGCCGTCCTCCCAAATCTGCAGGTAGGCGTACCGGTCGTCGGTGAAGGTGGAATCGCTGCCGGTGAGTGTGTACTTCGTACCGGTCGAGCAGCTGCCGAGTGCGGCGGCTGTCATGATGACTGCAAAAATCTTTTTCATAATCGGTTTATGTTTTTAATAGTTATTTCTTCTCCTCGGCCGCCTTTTCCAGCGCCGCCACCCGTTTGGCCAGATCGGGCAGGTTCTTGAACACCGCGAACGACCTGTGGTACTGCATGCCCGGCAGGGCGGGGTAGCCGAAGCGTATCTCGCCGTCGGGCACGTCCTTGTCGAGTCCGGTCTTCGAGCCTATCTTCACGCGGTCGCCCACCGTCACATGGTCGGCTATGCCCACCTGTCCCGCGAGGAAGCAGTTGCGGCCGATCTTCGAGGTGCCCGCTATGCCCATCTGCGCCGACGATACGGTGTTCTCGCCGATCTCGACGTTGTGGCCCACCTGAATGAGGTTGTCGAGCTTCACGCCGCGGCGTATTACGGTCGAATCGGTCTTGGCGCGGTCGATGCAGGTGTTGGCTCCGATCTCCACGTCGTCCTCGATGACCACATTGCCCAGCTGCGGGATCTTGTCGAACGAACCGTCGGGCTTGGGCATGAACCCGAACCCGTCGGCGCCTATGACGGCACCGGCGTGTATGATGCAGCGGCTGCCGATGCGGCACCCCTCGTAAATCTTCACGCCGGCATGGATGACCGTGCCCGCGCCTATGGTCACTCCGTCGCCTATGTATGCCTGAGGATATATCTTGGCTCCGTCGCCGATGCGTGCGCCCGCCTCTATCACGGCGAAGTCGCCCACGTAGCAGTTCTCGCCCACGACGGCCTTGTCCGAAATCGAGCACATACGGCTGATGCCCGTCTTCTGCGGCTTGGCCGCGTTGTACATCTCCAGCAGCGTCACTATCGCCGCGCCCACGTCGGGCACCCTGACGAGCGTTGCCGCCACCGGTTGCGACGGACGGAACGATTCGCTTACCAGCACCACCGACGCTTGGGTGGTGTAGACGAACTGTTCGTATTTGGGGTTGGTGAGATAGGTGAGCGATCCGCATTTTCCGCCCTCGATGGAGGAAACCGTGCGTACCGCCGCCGTTTTGTCGCCCTCGACGCTGCCGCCGAGCAGGCCGGCTATCATTTCCGCAGTAAATTCCATAAATGTTTCGATCCGTTTGTTTTCCGTTCCGCAGCCTTGCTGCACCGTCCCCTCCGTCCCGCCGTTGCGCAAGACGCTCATCGGGGCCGCTGGCCGGCGCGATACAGTGTTAAATTTCGCAAATATAAGAATATAAATCGACAATGCAATTCCGCGCTCCGCCGATTTTCATAAAAAAGACGGTTTGCGTCATGTGTCATGTGTCATGCGGCCGCTGTCGGCTGCGCATCACAGATACTCCTCTATGCGTATGCCCTCCGGCAGCAGTCCGGTCACGTCGCATCCGAACGCGAGCAGCTCGCGCACGGTCGACGACGATATGTCGGCCAGCTCCTGCGGCGTGAAGAGTATGACGGTCGCTATTTCGGGGAATATTCGCCGGTTGGTCTGCGCCATGGTGCGTTCGTATTCGAAATCGGCCGTGTCGCGCACGCCGCGCACTATGGCCGAGGCCCCAGCCGTGCGTGCCAGTTCGCCGGTGAGCGTGCCGTATGCGGTACATTCCACCCGGGGATTGCCGGCATACAGCCGGCCGATCAGCCGCAGGCGGTTGTCGACCGTCAGCAGGCTGTGTTTGCGGCAGTTGTCGCCGATGGCTATTATCACCTTGTCGAACATGCGGAGCGCCTCGCTTACGACGGCTTCGTGTCCGCGTGTGAAGGGGTCGAACGACCCGGGAAAAACAGCTGTTCTCATTGTCTGTCGTTTGTCGCCTTGTGGCGCATGTATACCAGCACGACGCCGTTCGCTCCGCGCGCCCCGAACGCGTTGGGGGCGTTCTGCACCTCCACGCGGTCGACGTGCTGTATGTCGATCTCGTCTATCGAGCCGACCTCCTGTCCGTCGCAGAGTATCAGTGCGGCGGTGGGCAGTTTGAGCGACTGTCCGCGCATGTAGATCTTGTTGTCCTCGAAGTTGTACCTTACGCCGGCCATCAGCGTGTTGAGCGCCGGACCGAGTGTCGTGTATCCGTAGCGGCGCAGTTTGTCGCCGAGTATGACGTTGGGATTGGTGCTCGTCTCGCGGTTCTTCACGTAGGCCTCGCCCAGCGATATCAGCTGCTCGTCCTGCTCGGCGCTGAGCGTCGGACGCACCGCGTCGTCGGCAAGCACGATCCTCAGGCTGCGGCGTCCGTCGACCGGTACGGCGAACTCGCGTTTCCTGAATTTTACGATCAGGGTGTCCTGTCCGTCGATCGACGAGAAGCCGAACCGGCCCTGCGAGTCGGACATGGCGTAGACTCCCTTGCCGGTCAGTTCGATGCGGGCCTTGATGCCCTTCATGTCCTTGTCGAGCAGCATCCCGTTGAACGGCTCCGGTTCGGACCGCTGGGCCGCGGCGTGCAGCATGCCGGCCATTAGGGCGGCGATGGTGAGCGATTTTTTCATATTCGGTCGGTATTGCAGATTTTTTTGTTATGTCGGTTGTCAAATGTACGAAATATATTTCACAACTGCTATACCGCAGGCTGAAAATGTCGCCGTCCCGCTCGCCGTCTGCACGTATCTGCGGCCGCAGGGCGGCTGTCACCGCTTGGCCGGCTCCATCTCTTCGGCCACTCTTCCTGCGATGATTGACATGTAGAGCTTGCTGTCTATGCGCGATATGGATGTTACGCCCTGAAAATTCACAGTGAACACCTCGTCGGCCGAGGCGAGGTCGCCGAGCGTGAGGGGGCGTTTCTGCACGGTCAGATTCGCTTTGCGTGCGGCCTGCTCCGCCGCATCGAGCTCGGCCGATCCGGCCGGCATGGGCGGTGTCGTGAGCGTGTAGCCGTGTACGGTGAACAGGGGCCGGGTGCACTCCGACACGACTTTGCCTCCGGCGTCGGTCAGTATGGCGGTGTGGAATCCCCGCGTACGTGCGATGGCGTCGGCCATCGCTCGCGTATGTTCCATGATCGAGGTGGGGTATTCGGGCAGCGGAGGAGTCATGGCCATGCACACCGCCTCGGGGCGCAGACTGCGCAGTACGTAGCCGCCGTATATCGACGGTTCGTCGCACTCCATGACCGTCAGTCCGGCGGGGTACACCTTCAGTATTATTCTCACCGTCACGCTGCGCGACATGCGGCACGCCTCCAGCAGCCGTGCGGCGTGCTGCTCGGCTTCGCGTGTCGTCAGGCCGTGCTTGACTCCGAACAGACGTTTTGCCGCCGAGTCCAGAATCTCGATATGCCGCCGCATGTTGCGGCACCGGTGTCCGAGCGTATGCACGTTCTGGAACACGTAGGGGCCGTCCTGCGGACTTGCGGGCTGCAACAGCCCGTCGGCGATCATGTATTTTGGTGCGGTGTCTTCCATGCGGTTGTCCTTCGCGGCGGTTTATAGCATGAATATCTTCAGCAGCAGTTCGCGCAGCAGCTCGCCGTCGCCGGCCGCTCCGGCGTCGATGCCCTTGCTCTTGCCGTCGTACTCGCGCAGCAGCCCCAGAATGTTGAACACCTTGCGGTTGTCCCATCCCGCCGACAGATCCTTCAGTTCGCGGACGGCGAACATGTTGTTCTTCTTGAGTATGCGCATAAGTTCGGCATCCTGCGGGAACGGCACTCCCTTGCGCCGGCTCTGCCAGCGCAGGTAGTTTATGATGAACATGTCGCGGAATTGGCCGAACAGTGCCATGACGGTGAGCAGCAGCGGATTGTCCTTGGGGTTGCGCGCGAAGTGGTCGGCTATGCGCATGGCGCGCGCGACATCCTTCACGGCCACGGCGTTGCACAGCTCGAAGTTGTTGAAATCCTTCGATATGCCTACGTTCCGCTCGATGTGCGCGTCGGTTATGTCGGTGGTGCCGGCCGGCAGCGCCACCGTCAGTTTGTCGATCTCGTTCGAGATCTTGGCTATGTCGCATCCGAGGTGATCGGTAAGCATCTGCAACGCCTTGGGGCCGATGTTTAGCCCTTTCGATGCGATGAACGACGTCAGCCACGGTCCTATCTCGTAGTCGCGCGGACGTACCGACTCGAACACCGCGCCCGCCGCCGCGCACTGCTTGTAGAACGCCGAGCGTTTGTCGACGCTGCGTTCCTTGTGGCACACCACGAGTATGGTCGTCGGCTGCGGTTTCGAGGTGTAGTGGGCGAGTTTCTCGATGTTGCGCAGCTGCTGCGCCTCCTTGACTATTATCACCTCGCGCGATCCCATCATCGGCATCTGCCGGCAGAGGTTCACTATCTGTCCGGCGTCGCTGTCCTTGCCGTAGACGGTGATCTGGTTGAACGCCTGCTCCTCCGGCGCGAGCACCGTCGAGGCCAGCGCGTCGCACAGCGTGTCGATGAAGTAGCTCTCCTCGCCCATGAGCAGGTAGACCGGTGCGAACCTGCGCTGGGCTATCTGCTTGCGCAGACGTTCGAACTCGGCCACGCTGTCCTTGAATTTCACAGTGGTCTTGGCCATGGTCAGATGCTCTCTTTGGTTATGCGCAGCACCTTGTCGGTGTCGGGCGTTATGCGGAACTCCTCGTCGATGCGGCGGCCTACGAGCCACGCTATGTCGTCGCCCGACGTGAGCACGAACTGACGCCTCTTCTCGGCCATCGACACCTTGCGGTCGATCAGGTAGTCGCTCACCTTCTTGCGCCCGTTCATGCCGAACGGGACGAACGAGTCGCCGTCGTGCCATCGGCGCAGCGTGAGGGGGTAGGTGAGGCGCGCGGCATCGAGCAGCGCCACGTTCTCGGGCACGGCGAACGTCGGCATGTCGTCGGCACTGCACAGTTCGAAATAGAGCACCGAATTGCCGCAGTAGGCGCGCTGCTGTCCCTCGGCCACCGTGATCTCGCACGGATCCTCCTCGTCGATGCGCGTCACGGCTATGTCGCCGCGGTCGACGTATGCCACATGGCTGCGCGAGTAGAACCGCTTGCCCGAGTTGCCTGCATCGAGCGCCTTGCACAGTCCGTCTACCGTGTCGCCCTTGAAGCCGTAGCGCGAGTTGAGTATCTCGTATATCACGAAATCGCGCGCCGCGTCGATGGCTATGCGGTCGACGTGAAGGACGGATATTCCGTCCGACTCGGTTACGGCCATATCGTATATGCGGTCTATGGCGCAGTCGACGAACTGCTGTGCCGCGGTCAGGCGGTGGATGTTGCGGTTCATGATGAACTGGAACCGCGGATTTATCTCGCGCATGCGCGGAATCACGCCGAGCCGTATCTTGTTGCGCAGGTATTTCGTCGAACGGTTCGACGAATCCTCGCGGAACGGTATGTGCCGTCGCATGGCGTAGTCGTGTATCTCCTTGCGGGTGGCGAACATCATCGGGCGCACGATGCGTCCCGCCTGATTGCTGATGCCCGTCAGGCCGCGCAAGCCGGTGCCGCGCAACATGTTGATGAAGAACGTCTCTATCGAGTCGTCTATGTGGTGCGCTATGGCTATGACCGTGTAGCCGTGCTGCTCGCACAGCTCGGCGAACCATGTGTAGCGCAGACGGCGCGCCGCCATCTCCATCGACTCGCCCGTGCGTTCCATCTCGCCCGCGGTGTCGAACCGGCGGTCGTGGCACACTACGCCGTATTTGCGGGCCGTCTCCAGCACGAGCGTCTCGTCCTCGTCGCTCTCCTCGCCGCGCAGCTGGAAATTGCAGTGGGCGACTCCTACGTTGTAGCCGCTGTTGATGCACAGCGACATAAGCACCATCGAGTCCACTCCGCCCGATACGGCGAGCAGTATCTTGTCCTGCCGGCTGAAGAGTTCGTTGCGGACGACGTATTCCTGAAATTTCTTTATAAGCATTGTATACGGATTACAATATGTTCACCTCCGGCTCTATGGTTACGCCGAACATGTCGGCCACCGTCCGCTGCACCTTGCGTGCCAGCGCCATGATCTGCTCGCCGGTGGCGCCGCCGAAGTTTACCAGCACCAGCGCCTGCCGTTCGTGCACTCCCGCCGCGCCTTCGCGGTAGCCCTTCATTCCGGCGCGGTCGATTAGCCAGCCGGCCGCCAGCTTGCACCGCGCGGGATCGGCCGTCGGGTAGACAGGCATGTCGCCGTAGCGCTCCTTAAGCCTTTCGGCCTCGCTGCGGCTTACCACCGGATTCTTGAAGAAGCTGCCGGCATTGCCGAGCACGGCCGTGTCGGGCAGTTTGCTGCGGCGTATGGCGCACACGGCCTCGCGTATGTTGGCCAGCGTGGCGCCTCCGCGCGCTTCGGTTTCACGGAGCAGGTCGCCGTAGCCGAGGTTGGGGGCGGCTGTCTTGCCGAACCGAACCTCCACCGACGTTATCACGGCCCGCCCGCGCAGTTCGTGCTTGAATATGCTGTCGCGGTAGGCGAAACGGCACTCGTCGGCCGCGAGGGTACGGTGCTCGCAGCGTTCGGTGTCGAACCAGTGTACGCGCGAGATCACATCCTTGGCCTCGGCTCCGTATGCTCCTATGTTCTGCACGGGCGCGGCACCTGCCGTACCCGGGATGAGCGAGAGGTTCTCCGCTCCCCACAGTCCGCGTCCGACGCTCCATGCCACCAGATCGTCCCACTCCACGGCGGCGCCGACCTCCGCCGTGAGTGTCGCCTCGTCTTCGTCAGTGACCGTTATGCCGCCTATGGCGGGGTGCAGCAGCACCCCGTCGTAACGGCGTGTGAAAAGGATGTTGTTGCCGCCGCCCAGAACATACCATTTTCCGGGTCTGCGGCCGGTGGCGAATATGGTGTCGAGGTCGCCGGCGCTGTCGAATTCGATCAGCCGGCATGCCGTCTCGTCCGCGTGGAAGCTGTTCAGTCCGCGCAGCGGATGGTCTGAAAATTCGCGTATCATTCCTGTTTACTTTTTCTTTGCCGCGGCCGCGCGCTGTCCGTCTATCTGGGCGAGCAGCTCCTTCACGGCGGTCTCCAGCTGTTCGTCGCGTCCGGTTATGATCAGCTCGGGCGAGTTGGCGATCTCGATGTCGGGCTCCAGTTGCGAGTTTTCAAGGTAGCCGCCCTCGGCGGTGCGGTAGCCTATCACCGGTATTCCGAACACGAGCGACGGATCCTGCAGCCTCTCCCACGACACGCTGGTCATGGTGCCCGGTACGGGCATGCCCACCACCTTGCCTATGCCCATGTGCTGATACACCCACGGCGTGCCGTGCGCGTTGGAGTAGTTCGCCTCGCAGGTTATCATTATCGAGGGCTTGTTCCATCTGCGGCTCGGCATGTCGCATGCCTCCTTGCCGCGCACTACCTGAGTGAGGTATTTCTCGCCGCTGAACAGAATCTCGATGTCCTCGTGCAGACGGCCTCCGCCGTTGAAACGGGTGTCGATCACTATTCCGTCGCAGTGGTTGTAGCGTCCGAGTATCTCGGCGTATACCGTGCGGAAGCTGGGGTCGCCCATCGACTCGATGTGTACGTAGCCCAGACGGCCGCCCGAGAGGCGTTCCACGTCGGCGGCGCGCTGCTTCACCCAGCGTTTGTAGAGCAGCTGCGACAGCTGGCCCTGCGATATGGGGGTTACGGTCTCGTCCCAGCGCTGTCCGTCCGAGGGGCGGTATAGCGACACGAGCGTGCGCTTTCCGGCGCGGCGGTTCAGCAGGGGATAGAAGTCCTCGCCTTCGGCTATGGCCTTGCCGTCGATCTTCTCGACTATATCGCCGGCCTGAACTTTCGACGACGCTCTGTCGAACGGCCCGCCGGCCACCACCTCGTCGATCAGCAGGCCGCCGCCCTTGCGGTTGAGGTCGAACATGAGTCCCAGATCGGCCGTCACGTCGCCGTTGCCGTCGGCCGGATGCGTGTAGCGGCATCCGGTGTGCGACACGTTGAGCTCGCCCAGCCATTCGCTGGCCATCTCGGCGAAATCGTAGTTGTTGTCGATGTGGGGCAGGAAACGGGCATAGTTGTCGCGAAGTGCCTCCCAGTCGACGCCGTGCATGGTCTCGGTGTAGAAGCGGCTCTTCTCCTGACGGTAGATGCGGTCGAACATGTAGTCGCGCTCGGCGCGGGCGTCGAGCGTCATGTCGCCGCGCACCGCTATCGTTGCCGGCGCACCCGTGCCGCCCTTGAATTTGCTCATGCGTCCGCCGAGCAGGAACATGTTCTCCATCTTCGCGTCCCACACGAGGCGTCCGCTGCCGCTCGATTTCTGCAACACCTTGCTGCTGCGCTCGCGCAGGTCGAGCTGCCACAGGTCGTAGGAGCCTTCGTAGGCCACGATGTAGAACAGCGTGGCGCCGTCCTTGCTCAGCGTGTAGCCGCCGACCGAACCCGACGAGGGGGTCAGGCGCACGATGCGGTCCTCGATGTTGTCGAGCTCGACCGTCACCGGTTCCGGACCTTTTGCGGCCTCGCCGTCCTTCTTGTCGGCTTTGTCGCCCTCTTTCTTATCCTTGTCGGCCTTTTGGCTCTCCTCCTTGGCCTTCTTCTCGGCATCCTTGTATATTTCGTACTCCTCCTTGCTCATGCGCGCCAGTTCGTAGGTCTTGCGGTTGAGGAACACGATCATCACATCTTCGAGCGATCCCCACGACGCGTGGCTGCGCATTCCGTAGCGGTCCGACGAGAATAGCAGCGCGTTGCCGTCCATCACCCACTGCGGTCCGTTGTCGAAATAGCCCGTGTTGGTGAGGTTGTGTATCTGTCCGCCCTCGGCGCTCACGATACCCACGTCCGAATAGGGATCGTGCCTGTTGCCGGTGTAGCTCAGTGCGAACCACTTGCCGTCGGGCGACCACGAGTAGTCGATGTGTCCGTCGGTGGAGTAGTGGTTGCTGCCGTCGGTCACCTGATGCACCTTGCCCGACTCGATGTCGAGCACCATCAGCCGGCAACGGTCCTCGACGAAGGCGAGGCGTTTGCCGTCGGGCGAATACCGGGGATAGGCCCGCTCGACTTTCGAGTCCTTGAACAGTGGTTTCTCCTCGATGATCGTGGCGTTGGGGAAGTTGGGATCGTCGTCGCGGACGATGCGTGCGGTGTAGATGTTCCAGCGTCCGTCGCGCTCCGAGGCGTAGGCCAGCGTGCGGTTGTCGGGGGCGAATACGGGCGATGCCTCCGACTGGGGCGTGGATGTTATGCGACGCGTGGTGGCGTAGTCGACCGATGTTACGAATACCTCGCCGCGCGACATGAATGCTATCTGCTTTCCGTCGGGCGACACCGATGCGCTGCCTCCTCCGCCCACGGCTATCTGCGAGGTCTTGTCGGTCGGGGTGTCGGCCACGATGTCCACGCTGAGCTTCTTGGGTGCGGCCGTGCCGCTCATGGTGTAGATCTCGCCGTTGTAGCCGAAGCAGAGCGTGCCGTCGCCGGCCACCGAGAGGAACCGCACGGGGTGTGTCTTGAACTTGGTGATCTGCTTCGCATCGGCGGGTTTGTCGGCAGGGAACGACCACACGTTGAACGTTCCTCCGCGCTCGCTGAGGAAGTATACCGTCTTGTCGCCGTCGGCATAGCACGGGTTGCGGTCCTCGCCCTGCCAGTCGGTGAGGCGGGTGTGGCTGCCGGTGGCCGAGTCGTAGCGCCAGATGTCGCGCGTGATCGACGAGGTGTGGTGCTTGCGCCAGATGTTCTCGCCGCCCTTTCGGTCCTGATAGAGGAACGACCGTCCGTCGCGCGTGAAGCTGACGGCCTCGGCCGGAGTGGCGAGCACACGCTCGGGACGGCCTCCGCCGGTGCCGACGGCATAAAGCTCGCTCATCGAGGCCTTGGGAAACAGCGCGCTGGCCGAGGGGTCGGATATTGCGGCGCTGTAATACACCTTCTTTCCGTCGGGCGAGAATGCGCACGGCTCCTCGGCTGCCGAGTGTGTCGTCAGACGCCGGGGCTGTCCGCCCGCGGCGGGCACGACGAATATGTCGAAATTGCCGTAACGGTCGCATGCGTAGGCTATGCTCTTCGAGTCGGGCGACCACACGGGAGCGTAGTCGTAGTTCTCCTCGGAGGTGAGACGCCGGGCCTCGCCTCCGGCGGCGGGCACGGTGTAGATGCTGCCCTTGTAGGTGAAAGCCACGGTGCTTCCGTCGGGCGAGATGGCCGGATAGCGCATCCACAGCGGCGACGCTCCGGCGGCCACGGCCGTAAGAAGCATGGCCAGCGTAAATGATAATCGTTTCATATTTAAAGGTTTCTTGTTGATTGTTCCGATGCGTGCGATAAAATCGCGGTCATACCCGACAAAGTTAGGAAATATTTCGTAATTTTGAATAATTTTTAGCGAGCGCCGGTCCATGCCGTCGTCGTGGCCGGATGATTGTATTTATGACGAATTTAAAAAATGTAAGTGCTATGTTCAGCAAGGAGGATTTATCGCAGATAGAAAGTCACGGACTCACACCCGATAAGGTGGAGCGTCAGATAGAGAATTTCCGCAACGGATTCCCGTTCCTCGGGATAGTGCGCGCGGCATCGGCCGGCGACGGCGTCAGGGTACTGTCCGCCGATGAGGCGGAGCGTGCCGGGGCCTGTTACGACAGCGAGGCCGCACGGCTGAAGATCGTGAAGTTCGTGCCGGCTTCGGGCGCGGCCACGCGTATGTTCAAGGAGCTGTTCGAGTTCGTGAACGAGGGCCGTCGCGGCAAGGGGATCGACACCCTGCTGGCCAATATCGAGAAGTTCGCTTTCTGGCCCGAGCTGTCGCGCCATATCAATGTGGGATCGTCGGACCGCGAAATCGTCGAGGCCATAGTGAAGTGCGGCCTGTGCTACGGCTCGAAGCCCAAGGGACTCGTTACGTTCCACGCCTATCCCGACGGCGGCCGCAAGGCCGTGGAGGAGCATCTGGTCGAGGGTGCGGCCTATGCCCGTTCGGGCGACACGGTGCATATCCATTTCACCGTTTCGGCCGAGCATATGGGCGGATTCTGGGATGTTCTGGGTGCCACGCAGCCATATTACGAGGAGCGTTTCGGCGTGAAGTACGACGTTTCGTTCTCGGTTCAGAAGCCGTCGACGGATACCGTGGCGGTGAATCCCGACAACACGCCCTTCCGCACCGAATCGGGCGAACTGCTGTTCCGGCCGGCGGGTCACGGAGCGCTTATCGAGAATCTGAACGACATAGACGCCGACATAATCTTCGTCAAGAACATCGACAACGTTACCACCGACAGCCGTCGCGGTGCGACGGTGAAATACAAGAAGGCTCTGGCTGGGGTGCTGCTGGAGTTGCAGCGGCAGGCGTTCGGCTATCTCGACATGCTGGAGTCGGGCACGGCCGATGTTGCGGCTGCGGCGCGTTTCGTCGAGGAGAGTTTGTGCGTGAAGCTGCCCGAAAACTGCACGGCTGATATGCTGAAGGGTATCCTCGACCGTCCGATACGTGTGTGCGGCATGGTGCGCAACGAGGGCGAGCCGGGCGGCGGGCCGTTCTGGGTGG
>CAZFIN010000049.1:0-14269 GCA_964519525.1 uncultured Alistipes sp.
CGTCGAAGGGCCGCGCCATACAGAACATCATCCAGATCGAGCCCGACGACAAGGTGCGTGCCTACATCAACACGAAGAATCTCAACGATGCCGAGTATATCGACAGCAACTACATCGTAATGTGCACCCGCGAGGGCGTTATAAAGAAGACCAAGCTGGAGGCCTATTCGCGTCCGCGCCAGAACGGAGTGAACGCCATCGTCATCCGCGAGGGCGACCGTCTGATAGGCGCCAACATTACCAGCGGCAATGCCGAGATACTCATCGCGGCGCGCGGCGGCAAGGCCATCCGTTTCAACGAGAATACGGTGCGTCCTATCGGCCGTGTCGGAGCAGGAGTGCGCGGCATAGCTCTCGACGAGGGCGACGAGGTCGTAGGCATGATCTGTGTCGAGCCCGATGCCAAGAAGGATGTGCTCGTGCTGTCGGAGAACGGTTACGGCAAGCGTACCGATCTGGACGAGTACCGCATAACCAACCGCGGCGGAAAGGGTGTCAAGACGATCAATATCACCGAAAAGACGGGCGAACTGATCTCCATTCAGGCCGTTACCGACGACAACGATCTGATGATAATCAACCGTTCGGGCGTGACCATCCGCACCAAGGTCGACCAGATACGTCTTGCGGGCCGTGCCACTCAGGGCGTCCGCATCATCAATCTGCGCGAGGGCGATGCCATAGCTTCGGTCATGGCCGTTCCGGTGACCGAGGACGAGGACACTGCGGCTGCGGCCGAGGGCACGGTGGCTGACGGAAGTGCCGGACCGGCACCTGCGGCCGATAACGCCGCCGGCACCGACACGGCGGAAAACATGGAATAAACAACAATAAACAATATTAAGAACACGTTTTTCATTAAAGTAAACTAATTATGAAAAAGTTAATTTTCGCGGTGCTGGCCGTATCGTTTATGGCCGTACCAATGGCAAATGCACAGAAGGTCAACAAGGACGGCATTTTGTCGAAGCTGGCGAAATGCGATGCCGATGTGGCCGATGCCAAGAAAGGCACGAAAGCCGCTACGTGGATCAACCGTGGCAAAGCCTATTACGAGGCTGCTGTGGCTCCCACGAAGGACATCTATCAGGATATGGAGATGACTATGGCCTCGGTGAATCTGGGCAAGCCCGACGCTACCAACGAGGGCGTGACGATCAACGGCAGACCTTGCACCGAGATGGTTTATCCGTGGCTGAAGCTCTACGTTGCCGATGGCAAGATCGTGACATGGATCCCGACGCAGCAGCTCAAGAACGAGGATCTGGCTGCTGTGGCCGTTGCCTCTTACAACAAGGCATACGAGCTTGACAACAAGAGCGCCGACAAGGTCAAGGAGGGTCTGAAGCAGATTGAGAACCACTACTCGCAGAGCGGTAATGTAAACATGGCCGCCGGCCGTTACGGCGATGCCGCATACGACTTCGCTTCGGCATACAGCACACAGGAGAGCCCTGCGTTCACCGATGCCAAGAATGCTTCGTATCTCTACTATGCCGGTTATCTCTACGTTGTCGACGGAGCCGATCACCCCGAGTCGTTCGCCAAGGCTGCCGATGCCCTGACCCGTGCTCTTGAGGCCGGTTATACCGACGAGGAGGGCAACATCTACTATTATCTCTTCCATGCCTATTACGGACAGGCCGATTCTCCGGTTCGCGCGGCTAACATGCAGCGTGCCAAGAATCTGCTTATGGAGGGTCTGGCCAAGTTCCCGAAGAACGACCGTATTATCGAGGGTCTTATCAACGTGTATACGGCCGAGAGCTCGGTGGGTGATCCCACGGAGCTGATCGAGATGGTGGACGGCGCTTTGCAGCGCGAGCCTAAGAGCAAGGACCTGTGGTATGGCCGCGGACGTATCTTCTTCAGCCTTAAGAATTACGATGAGAGCATCAACTCGTTCAAGAA
Organism: uncultured Alistipes sp.; assembly: GCA_964519525.1. Classification (GTDB taxonomy): domain Bacteria; phylum Bacteroidota; class Bacteroidia; order Bacteroidales; family Rikenellaceae; genus Alistipes. The sequence goes on from CAZFIN010000049.1 coordinate 1,912, forward strand.
GGTTGTCGAGATCGACCCCAAGGATGCGCAGGCAATGTTCTACATCGGTTATTTCTACATCGCCCGTGCCGACGGCATGAACGAGGAGGTCAACAAGCGCGACTACAAGAGTAATGCCGCATGGAAAGAGGACCAGCAGAAGGTGACCGAGGCGTACAAGGAGGCTGTTCCTTATCTGGAGAAGGCTTACGAGCTTAACAATAACGATCTGCGTACTGTCGAGTCGCTGAAGGCCCTGACGTTCCGTCTGCGCGACGAGGACGGCATGCAGGCCAAGTATGAGAAGTACAACAAGGTATTCGAGGAGCTGAACGCAAAGCAGCAGTAATTCCCCGATTGTAGCGATCGCTTACCCGGCCGCCGGATTTTTCCGGCGGCCGTTTTTTTGTATTCGCCGGCTCCGGCAATGATCGGGTGGTTCTTAGTGTGGTGTTTTGTAGTATTCGCACCGGCTATTTGCAATTCATACTGTAAAATATTATGGTGTCGCGCGGGCTTCTGCCTTATTTTATCTTTTCTTTGCCGTGCGGTCCGCAGTTTCATTTTTTTGCGGATGTCCGTTTCTTTGTCGATGCATATACTGTGTGTCGCGGTTCGAACAACTTTTGTGGCGCTAACGCCGTGCGGCCGTGGGCCTTTTTGTGCATAATTATGTTTTATGAGCGCGATATGCCAATAAATAAAATTGAACACATGTTTAATAAAATTCATTTGTTGTTTAATTTTATTGAAGTGCAACTTAATAAAGTTAAACAAAATTTGCATTTTATTAAGTTTTGACTTAATTTTGTTGTGCGGTAATATATGTGGATATATAGTCCGTATTTAGACTGTATGTAAATATCAATGTCGTAATGTTAATGAATATGGAAAAGAGACTACCTAAAATCTGTCCGTCGTGTGGCGGAACCTTACGGGTGCGGACCATGCACTGCGCAGCTTGTGGCACGAGCATCGAGGGCGATTATCGTATTCCGGCGCTGATGCGTCTGTCGGATGAGGACCGGCAGTTCGTATACGATTTCGTGATGAGCAGAGGATCGCTCAAGGAGATGGCTTCGAAGATGGGCCTGAGTTATCCGTCGGTGCGTAATCGTCTGGACGAGGTGATCGACAACCTGAAAAAGGTGGCGGAGTGACTCCGCCGGTTAGTATAACAGAAGTGTAACCTTCAAATAGTTGATGTTATGATGAATAAGATTCTGAATCCTTTCCGTTATCTGGCTCTGCGCAAGTCGTTGTGCTGGGGTGTCGCCGCACTGATTCTTACGTCGGTGCTTTTCTGGCAGGCGGGGTTGCGTCTCACTTCGCTGACGCAGATCAATTTTGCGGGCGACCATTTGTTGCAGGCAACGGCACGCCAGTTGTCGGTGTGGGCGTTGTTCGCCGTGATGCTGTATGCGGCGGGTGTAGTGACCTCGAAGTCGAAGATCCGTTTCTGGGATGTCGCGGCGTTCAATCTTTTTGCACGCATACCGTTCGATCTGTCGATGATCGTTTTTCTCATTCCGCAGGTGCGCAGTGTCATGGGTCTGCTGTCGGACGGGAGTCTGGATACCGCTCTCAAATATTCGGGGACTCTGACTGCGACGGGGCTGTCGTCGCTGGTTTTCTTCGTGTGGTACCTCCTCTGGAGCTACAAGGCTTTTGCCGAATCGACCAATGTTAAGAACGGCAGGGGTATGGGTGTGTTTGCCGCATGCTTCGTGCTGGCTTATGTGGCATCGGGTTATCTGTTGAAACTTATTTAAAAGCGGTTGGGCGGCTGCCATTGTGCTGTGACCGGGACGATTCGCTGACGCGATAGGGGGGGCGGCTCGCGCGGTCCGCAGGACCGCAATATTAATAAACGCTATAACAAGCCTAAGGTGGATAGTTACGAAAAAGAAAGGAGTTGCAAACGTAAGTTTACAACTCCTTTCGTCATCAGTCGGGATAACAGGATTCGAACCTGTGACCCCCAACTCCCGAAGCTGGTGCGCTAACCGGACTGCGCTACATCCCGATGACACTCTTACGACGGCCTGTTTCCCCAAAAACGCATTCGGCTTCCTCATATTGCAAGCGTTCTGCTCTTTCTGCCGGCGGCCCTCTTTGGTCGGGATAACAGGATTCGAACCTGTGACCCCCTGCTCCCAAAGCAGGTGCGCTAACCGGACTGCGCTACATCCCGTCGTCCTGACCATGCCGTAACATAAGTCAGGGAAATCATCCGATTTCGAGGGGCAAAGATATATTGTTTTTTGGTTTTCGCAAAGAAAACTCTCTTTTTTTTGCCTGCCGGGCCTATTTTTTATGCTTTCGAACCGGCCGGACCGGTGAATGGTGGTGTCTGGCGTCGGCTGTGCGCCGGCCCGGCGGATCAGAACCGGATGTCGGCCACTATGGGGCGATGGTCCGACTCGACGGTGGCCTCGATCACCTTGTACGTTACGGCGCGGCCTGCGGGGTGTGAACCGGCGGCATACTGGCAGATGTAGTCGATCTCGATGTCGGGATTGTCGGCGGGGTAGGTGCAGGGGCCGTTCTCCTTGTCGAATATGGTGAAATGTCCGGCCAGCAGGCGCATGGCCTCCTCGTCAGGTTCGGCATTGAAGTCACCGGCGATGAATACCGGTTTGTCGAGCTTCGACAGTTCGTCGATTATTATCCGCACGTCGCTTATGCGATCCTCGACGTTGAGCGACAGATGGGTCGAACAATAGTAGTATTCGGGCAGTTCGACGATGAGCAGCGAACGCGGCTCGGAACGGCAGGGAAGGGGCACGCGGCGGAACGACAGAGGCTTTTCGCGTGTGAGCATGCCGATGCCGTATTTTCCGCCGCGGTAGTCTATCGACCCGGCGAAGACGGGGTGCATGCCGGTGAGCTCGGCCAGATTGCGCAGCACGTCCTGACCGGGATAGCGGGTTGTCATGCTGTCCAGCTCCTGTATGGCCACGGCGTCGGGCCGGGCGGCGTTTATCACTTCGGCTACACGGTCGTAGGATACCTTGTGGTCGAGTCCGAGGCAGTTGCGCACGTTGTAGCTCATAAGTCGCGTTTCATGTTGTGCCCTGCCGCACGATACCGCTATTATGGCTGCGGCGACGGCTATTATGGCAAAAGATGCTCTTTTCATGTGAGGAAATGGTGTTAGTAGGTTAAAATCACGGTAAAAATAGTGTTTTCGGACGACAATGGCAAATGATCGGGCTACAAAAGTGGCAGTGCGTGTTTCAGAGGTGTTGTCATAGCGCACGCAATGCCAAAACGGCTCCCGAATCGACGGGAGCCGTTTTCTGTTACGGACAATCGCGAAACCGGAGATGCGACAGCCGTTGCACCGTCAGGTGAAATTCATTAGTCTTCCATTGGATAGGTTGCATCGTAAATCTCCTGTAGATTCGTACCGTCGTAGCTCCAGTGTGGAGTAGGACACACATTATGTTTGTAATTAAGAAGCGTAGTTGTGACGACTGTCAGAGATTTTTCTGCTCCGTGGTATTCAACTTTCCAGTCTCCAGTCACTGTTACTGACACCGATGGATCGGCATCGTATGTTAGTATGCTGCCTACAGGAATACCCATCTGGCTGAAATTAATAGGTGGACGGCGTTTGGTTACCTTATTCTTGGAAGCTATATCAGCGAGATTGAGGTCATTGTTCATTTCGTCGCTAACCTCGGCAGTAACATCTTTTTCATTGAATATTTCAAGAATTGCTATTGCCTGTTCCTTTTTAATTCGGAAAAATTCGCGACTGGGATTGATACGATCAGGTTCGAATGCAGCATGCAGTGCCTTCTCCAGTTTTGCACAGTTATCATCTTTGACCTCACAAGCATACTCTACATCAAATGGAACAGGGACTCCGGTCGTATACAGTTCTTTGAGACGCACATCGAGTTCAGGACGAGTAGTCATACCGATTTTTACCAAACCGGGCATTGCTCGGTTGGAAAGGACATACACAATGCCTACATGATTTTCTTTTGCCATAATAATTGTGATTGATATTATTGATTGGGTAGTTTTTTGGTTGCTGATTTCTTATACTTCTGTGTTATGCGCTCTAAAATATTCTGTCATTCAAAGCGTTATTCATGCCATTATATATTTCCTTGAAGATGTTTTTATCGCATTTAAAATTATGTTTTGTTGCGGCTGTACCGATCTGTACATAATAAATCGGATGCGTATGTGCATACCATAACAGACCTACCCCGATAATTATAAGCAGAAATCCCAAACTTTTGAATTCCTGATCCATACTGCCGATCACCAGTATTAACCCGATAATGGCAAGCAATATTGCAAGTTTCTTATACTTATATTCATACATGGTATTAATATAGCATATGCAATTAATAGGTACGATCATGTTATTGAATTTCCATTTTTTATTTGATATAATGCAATTGGGTGTCACACTATCCTCTATACACCCTTTAAAATAGATTACCTCCGGCGTTTCCATATTTTTAATTCTCTTTTATATTTTTGTTAATTTAAATTAGTGTATTGTGTAATCACAAATCATGGCATGCAGATAGAGTGATAGCGAACCTACGACGAATGTGGCGACTTGTGCGGCTATGACGGAACTGCATGCAACGTTATTTAAGGAGGTATAAAATGCGTATATAATTCTATCATAATTAGGTATTATTTTTTTTTCGGAGCTATCTGCTTTATGCTCGTAAGGTGTGAGTCGTAGCCTGCGGGGTGAGCGTAGCGAGCCTCCGCGCGCGGGAGGCTACAGCTCGCGCGGTCCACAGGACCGCAAAATATCAAACCAATATTCGTAGTCGATGTTTCATCATCAATGTCGATCGGTATTTACCGAGTTGGAATGGGGGGGGTATATCGGTGATTTATAATAAATGTCTTTTTCATCGACAGTAGTCTGTATGTAGGTTGGAGATTCCTCTTTGTCGGACATTGCATAACAAACAACAATTACAATCAAGCAACCACAACCATTGTTGTTTGATTTCAATTCATTGGACTCTTTTTCACTTGAATTACTTGCATAAAAAAGTTGCTGTACGGGTATAAAAAAGTGGACTAAATTCTTATATCTGCCTTTTAAGGTCTTGGTCTACCCGTAGCACAAATAACCGAATGAAGCCCACGTGTACCGCAAATGCAGCAACGCAGGCGTCAACTTCATTCATGTGCTACGAAAAAACGACCAAGTTTTAAAAGGCACGAACAAAAGCTAACGCTTTATATCAATATGTCAAATGTTCTCTCTTTCTGTCTGTATAAATCATGTTTTGGTTTGAATGCAAATATACGGATTATTTTAATTAGTCCGGGTTGTTTTGCTGGAAAAGTGTAAAAAGCGGAGATCCGAATGCTTCATTCGCTTGAATCTTTTGCAGGCTGCGGCCGGCGACTGCATGCCTAAAGTGGGCGGGTCCGAAAAAAAGTGGAGGATATTTGGTGAATGAAATTTTTATTTCATATCTTTGTGATATCATAATAATATCAAAATTCAATTGCTGTATGGGAAACGAAAATTACGAATACAAGGGGTGGAAGGCCAACGGTTTCGTGGCTTTGATTGTAATGCTCGCCGGCATTGCGGCGTCGGTGGCTATTATAGCCGTCGGAGCCATACATGAACATGCACTGCCGATCGTGGGCGGTGTGCTGCTGTTGCTTATGTGTCTGATCGGCAGCAAGGGATTCATCCTGATGGAACCAAACGAGGCGCGGGTGCTGACATTCTTCGGCAAGTACCGCGGTTCGTTCTACGACACGGGTTACTGGTGGGTCAATTTCCTGATGTCGTCGAAGAGGATATCGCTGCGTGCCCGTAACCTGAATGCCGAGCCGATAAAGGTGAACGACAAGACGGGCAACCCGATAATGATCGGTCTGGTGCTGGTGTGGCGTGTCAAGCGCGACGAGATCTACCGCTCGGTGTTCGACATCGACGTGGCGGCCAATGCGCAGGGGCAGGTGTCGCAGAGCGCACGCATGAACATGTTGGAGAACTTCGTGTCGGTGCAGAGCGATGCCGCGCTGCGTCAGGTGGCCGGATGCTATGCCTACGACAACAACGGTACGGATGGCGGCGAGGTGACTCTGCGCAGCAGCAGCGACGAGATCAACGAGGTGCTGGAGAAGCGTCTGGCCGAGCGTCTGGCCATAGCGGGGATCGAGGTCGTGGAGGCGCGTATCAACTATCTGGCATACGCTCCGGAGATTGCGGCGGTGATGCTGCGCCGTCAGCAGGCCGATGCCATCATCTCGGCGCGCGAGAAGATCGTGGAAGGAGCCGTGTCGATGGTGAAGATGGCTCTCGACCGTCTGTCGGACGACGGCGTGGTGGAGTTGGACGAGGAGCGCAAGGCCTCGATGGTGACCAATCTGCTCGTGGTGCTGTGTGCCGACGAGGCGGCGCAGCCGGTGGTGAATGCTGGAACGTTGCATCATTAACGGCGCGGGATGGCCAAGTCGAACGGAAGCAAGAGTTTCGTCCTGCGTGTCGACGCCGCGACGATGGATGAGCTGGAGCGCTGGGCTGAGGATGAGTTCCGCAGCATAAACGGTCAGTTGCAGTGGATCATAGCCGATGCCCTGCGCCGCAGCGGCCGGCTGAAGCGGGCGAAGGCGGGCGCGGGGCGCGGACCCGAAGCGGGCGATTCCGCCGCAGAGGTGAAAGATGAAGGAAACAATGATCGTTGAGTATGTCGGAGAACCGTAAATGGTGGTTCGCGACGTGGGCCGTGCTGTCGCTTTCGTCGCTGGGAGTCGGTTTTTACGTGCGTCACTTCTCGTCCGGACTGGCGCACAGCCGCGGACTGGAGATTCTCGATACGTGCCTGTCGGCGATAGTGCTGCCGGCGACAGTGGCGCTGTTCGTGTATCATAACGTCGTGAGGTGGCGCGAGAATCCGCAGGGGTGGTGGCGCCGCTGCCGCAGGGTGTGCTGGCAGCTGGGCATATCTATGGCCGTGATACCTACGGCGGTTCTGGGATATAAGGGCCGGTGGGACGATGCTGCCGATGCTCTGGTCTTTGCCGGCGTGCTGCTGCTCGTGGCGCTGGCGGCGCATGTCAGGCTGCGACTCTGGCGGCGCGAATAGTCCGGTTGCCGGAAGCGCCGGCTTATGAAGTTTAACAAAGGGATAGATGATGAAAAAGATTGTCGTGTTTACCGGTGCCGGCGTGAGTGCCGACAGCGGGCTGGCCACGTTCCGTGATGCCGACGGATTGTGGGCCGATTATCGCATAGAGGATGTGTGCACTCCCGAAGCGCTGGTCCGCAACCGTGCTACGGTGGTGGAGTTTTACAACATGCGCCGCCGGGAGATGCTGGAGGCCGAACCCAATGCCGCTCATTACGCCATTGCGGGGCTGGAGCGCGCGTTCGACGTGGAGGTTGTCACGCAGAATGTTGACAATCTGCACGAACGTGCCGGTTCGAGCCGCGTGACGCATCTGCATGGCGAGCTTGTGAAGCTGCGCAGCGAGCGCGATCCGGATAGGATAGTGCCGATCGACGGCTGGGAGCAGAGGCTCGACGAGCGTGCCGGCGACGGTGCGCTGCTGCGGCCGCACATAGTGTTTTTCGGTGAGGCGGTGCCGGAGTTCGACCGTGCGGCCGGGATAGCGGCTTCGGCCGACGTGATGATAGTGGTGGGCACGTCGCTGGCCGTGTATCCGGCGGCCTCGTTGGTGCGTTACGTGCGTGCCGGCGTGCCGGTTTATCTGGTCGATCCCGGTAATCCCGATACGGCACTGATACGCAATCCGCTGACTCATATAAAAATGCGTGCGGCCGAGGGCATGCCCGAACTCGCGGCCCGTCTCGAGCGGGAGGCTGCGCGTAACCGTTGAACCGAGTGTCGATGCTGTTTTTTCGCGGATATTTCCGCTCGCGGCGTTTCCGGCGCCGGGCGGAGGAGCTTGCCGCATTCTGCCGTGAGCGTGGATACAACTGCCGTGTGGCGCTGCTGTGGGACCTGTCGATGCACTCGGGGCGTCGGCGGCTTGCGGTGTGGAACTTCGCTGCGGGGCGTGCCGAACACGTCTTCGTGGCGGGTCACGGCAGCGGCAGCGGACGGTCGCACGTGCGAAGCGCCTATGCGCGGGTGTCGAACGAGGACGGATCGCATCTCAGCTCGTGCGGAAGGGCGCTGATAGCCGAGCGCTACGAGGGTCGTTACGGTGTGGCATACCGGCTGGACGGGCTCGACGATTCGAACTCGGCCCTGCGCGACCGGTGCGTGGTGCTGCACGGCTGGGAGTTTACGGCCGGGTTTCCGGCGTGGCCGCTGCCTTCGGTGGGCAGCTGGGGGTGTCCCGTTGTGTCGCTGCGCGATATGGCGGTGCTGGACGGTCTGCTGCGGCGCGAGGAGAGGGTGGTGCTGTGGGCATACATGTGAGCGGAGCGTGCCTTGGAAGGGTGAGGCGACGCTGCATGCCGTTGCAAAATTAATTCCGGTCATTCGGCGGCTCCTGCGGGGCGCGTGGAATGACCGGAATCAATGTATGTCGCGGAGATGACGCTACTTGCCGCCGAAATAGATGTCAAGCAGCTCTTTGGCCGCGATGAACGAGCTGAGACGGTCGTCCAGCACGCGCTGCTCGATCTCGGTTATGCGCTCCGCCACGTCCGGATTGCGGTAGAAGCTGCTCTTCAGCGCCTCGTTTATGCTTTCGTACATCCAGTATTTGTTCTGCCGGTTGCGGTTCGCGCGGTAGTAGCCGTTGGCCTCGATGTGGTCGAGGTACTCCTCGACGCCTTTCCACACCTCCTCGAGTCCGGTGCCGGCCACCGACGAGCATGTGTAGACCTTCGGCCGCCAGCCCGATTCGGGCATGGGGAACAGACGCAACGCCCCCTGAAACTGCGTTCTGGCGAGTTCGGCCTTGTGGATGTTCTCGCCGTCGGCCTTGGTGATGACCATCATGTCGGCCATCTCCATTATGCCGCGCTTGATACCCTGAAGCTCGTCGCCTGCGCCGGAGATCTGCAACAGCATGAACATGTCGACCATCGAGTGCACGGCCGTTTCGGACTGTCCCACGCCTACGGTCTCGATGAATATGACGTCGAATCCGGCGGCCTCGCACAGCACGATTGTCTCGCGCGTCTTGCGGGCCACGCCGCCCAGCGAGCCGGCCGAGGGCGAGGGGCGGATGAATATGTCGGGGTTGTTGGCTATGCTCTCCATGCGTGTCTTGTCGCCGAGTATCGAGCCGCCGCTGCGCTCGGAGCTGGGGTCGATGGCCAGAACGGCCAGACGGTGGCGCAGCGAGGCCACCATGTTGCCTATGGCCTCGATGAACGTCGATTTGCCGGCGCCGGGCACGCCCGTTATGCCTATTCTGATCGACCGTCCGGCGTGCGGCAGGCATCGTTCGATGATCTGCTGCGCCTGCGCGTAATGGTCGGGGTTGTTGCTCTCGATGAGCGTGATGGCCTGCGACAGCACCGTGATGTCGCCGCGCAGTATGCCTTCGACGTACTGTTCGGTGGTGAGCGTGCGGCGGCGCTTGCGCACGAAATAGGGGTTGACTATTGGCTGGTCGGCCACACCCTCGGTGACGTTCAGCGCACTGTCGTGATGGGCGTCGGCGTACTCTCTTTCGTAGTGGTCTATCTTCGTGAATGACATGTTATTCGGTCGTTATTATGTTTTCTATTACGTTTTCTGTGAGCGTGGTTCCGTTGCCGCACCATACGGCGCGCCGCTTGCGGTCGCTGACAACGCAGAACGGAATGAACTTCACCCCGAAGTAGCGGAACGTGCGCCCGCCGTCGTCGAATGCCACGGCTATGCGGTCGCCGAGATATTCGGTGAGCGTGACGCCGGCCGTCGCGTAGTCCTCCTTGGTGACTATTATCACGTTCAGTTTGGTGCCGTATTTGCTGACCATGCCTTTTATGCGTTGCAGACACCGGCGGCACAGCGGACTCTCGGAGTGGTAGAACAGTATGCAGGTGTAGTCGGCCGCATCGGGTTGCAGATCCATGAGCCATTTGCGGAAGCGTGTCTCGGGCAGTTTCTCGCCGATGACTATGTTTTCGGCATTGGCCGCGGCGAGTGTCAGCAGCGCTGCGGCGAGCGCGAGGATTGTCTTCTTCATTTCGGGGGATGGTTCGTTCGTCGGGCGAAATTAGCAACTTTCGGGCAAAGAAGCAAAAGTTTAACGAATATAACGAATAAATATGAAGATTGGTTACGATCTTTCGGAGCGGTCAGCCGGGGGCTGGGGCGATTCCCATGGCCTGAGACGCGTTCTCGCGGCGTTGGGCGAAAGCGGCGAGGTGGACGGAGTGTGGCTGTTCGCTCCGTCGGGGATTAAGGCCGGCGTGGCGGCGGACATGGCGGCGCGGAGTGCGGATGACGGTGCCGGGCGACTGCGGTCGTGGCGGCATGTGGCCGCGCATCCGGTGATGGCCAAGCTGCCGCGCTTGTGGCGCAATCTGCGTATGCCGCTGCATCTGAAACGCAGCGGGGTGGATGTGTATCACGCCATGACGGGCGAGATACCGTGGCGTATGGCCCGTTCGCCGCAGCGGCTGGTGGTGAGTGTGGACGACGTGGGGTTCCTCGTGAGTCCGTCGGCGTTCGGCGTATGGACCCGTTGGGCCATGCGTTGCAGGTGTTATTTCAGTTGCAGGGTGGCGCACTGCGTGATAGCGCCCGACGAGAGTGTGCGGAGCATACTCGCGGCATTCGGCGTCGACCGGGAAAAAATAGTGGTCATGATGCCCTTTGCCGGAGGACGGAGCGTGGTGCCGCCCGCCGGGGAGGAGTGCGGGCGCGTGAGGCGGCTGTACGGGCTGCCCGAGCGTTACTTCTTCATGTCGGGCGGAATAGTGGCGTCGGAGAGTTACGGCGAGGCGGTGGAGGCGCTGGCCGAGGTTGCGGCGGGACGGAGTGACGATACGGGGCTGGTCGTGTGCGGACGCCGCACGGAGTATTCCGACCGGCTGCTGGAGTATGCGGCGCGTGCGGGTGTGGGGCGCCGGGTGAATATAATATATGAGTGCGGACGCCGCGATGCCGAGGTGATACGTTCGATGGCCGCGGGGCAGCTCGTTCTGCCGCAGGCCGACCGTTCGGCGCAGCGGGTGGCCGATGCCGTGGCGGCGGGTGTGCCCGTCGTGGCGAGCGACCGCGAGCGCATGCGCTCGGCGGGAGGCGACGCCGTTCTGTATGCCGACCCCTATTCGCCGGCTGCGATAGCGAAGGCCATGCGCGCGCTGCTCGACGACGGTGCGGCGGAGTCGTTGCGCGGAGCGATGCGCAGACGCGCTGCCGAACTGTCGCCCGAGCGGGCGGCGCGTAGGCTGATCGAGATATACGGCGCGCTTTAGGACCGCGGCGCGGGCGTCCGGGGCGCAGGCGGGCGGCGAGGCGAAAATGATCCTTAAAAAACTTATAAACATGCTCCGATATTTCATTTTTTGAGATTTTACTTGTATCTTTGTAGTGTTTTGCTCGGACTCGACAAACGGATTTTTTAACATACAAAACTAATAACTTAAACAGAAAAACTTATGAAAGTTTCACACATTGAACATCTTGGTATTGCGGTTAAGAGCCTTGAGGAGGCTATTCCCTACTGGGAGAACGTATTGGGCCTGAAATGCTATGCGGTCGAGGAGGTCGCCGACCAGAAGGTGAAGACCGCCTTCTTCAAACTGGGCCAGACGAAAATCGAGCTTCTGGAGCCTACTTCGGAGGATTCGACCATCGCCAAGTATATCGAGAACCGAGGTGTGGGCATTCACCACATGGCTCTTGCGTGCGAGAACATCGAGGAGCAGCTGGCCGATGCCGAGCAGCAGGGTATACGCTTGATCGACAAGACCCCGCGCAAGGGTGCCGAGGGCCTTACCATCGCTTTCATGCACCCCAAGTCGACTCAGGGCATTCTGACCGAGTTGTGCGAAGACAAGAACAAGTAAACAAATCAAATAAACGGAAAGCACTTTTATGAGCGAAATTCAAAAACAACAGGTGGCCAAGCTGATCGAGAATCGTGAAACGGCACGTAAGGGCGGCGGCGAGAAGGCTATCGAGAAGCAGCACGCAAAAGGTAAGTATACGGCACGCGAGCGCATCAACATGCTTCTGGATGAAGGCAGCTTCGAGGAGTTCGACATGTTCGTGACTCACCGCTGCTACGATTTCGGAATGGAGAAGAAGCACACCTTCGGCGACGGTGTGGTGACGGGTTACGGAACCATCGGCGGACGTCTGGTGTACGTATTCGCACAGGATTTCACCGTCACGGCGGGTTCGCTGTCGATCTCGATGGCCGAGAAGATCTGCAAGGTGATGGATATGGCCATGCGCAACGGCGCACCCTGCATCGGTCTGAACGATTCGGGCGGCGCGCG
>CAZFIN010000050.1:0-13960 GCA_964519525.1 uncultured Alistipes sp.
GTTCGAGCAGGCCAAGCAGAAGGCTCCGTGCATAGTTTTCATCGACGAGATCGACGCAATAGGACGCGCACGCGGCAAGAACGCAGGATTCTCGGGCAATGACGAACGCGAAAACACGCTCAACCAACTACTTACCGAGATGGACGGGTTCCAGACCAATGCCGGAGTGATCGTGCTGGCCGCAACGAACCGGGCCGACATACTCGACAAGGCGCTGATGCGTGCCGGACGTTTCGACCGCCAGATACAGGTGGGCTTGCCCGACGCCAAGGAACGCGAGGAGATCTTCGGCGTCCACATGCGCAGTCTGAAACTCGATCCGCATATCGACCGCACGTTCCTCGCAAGACAGACTCCGGGATTCTCGGGCGCCGACATAGCCAACGTGTGCAACGAGGCGGCCCTCATAGCGGCAAGGAACGACAAGAAACAGATAACGAAGGAGGATTTCATGGCGGCCATCGACCGCATAATAGGCGGACTGGAAAAACGCAACAAGCTGATGACCGAATCCGAGCGCCGGGCCACGGCGATACACGAGGCGGGACACGCCACCGTCATGTGGATGCTGGCCGAGTGCGACCCTGTGCTGAAGGTGACCATCGTGCCGAGAGGCAACAGCCTCGGCGCAACATGGTCGGTGCCCGACGAGGAGCGCGTGCATGTGACCAACACCACCCTTGAGGAGCAGCTCGCCGGAATGCTGGGCGGCCGCATAGCCGAGGAGGTGAACTACGGAACTCTCGGAGCAGGGGCCCTGAGCGATCTGGAGCGCGCCACCAAGATGACATACGCCATGGTGGCCTATTACGGCATGAGCAAGAAGATAGGCCCGATAAGCTATTACGACTCAACCGGCACGCGCGACACGTTCACCAAACCGTTCAGCGAACAGATCGCCGGCGAGATCGACGGCGAGGTGCGCCGCATACTTCAGGAGGCATACGACAGAGCCAAGCTGATAATCGAGCGAAACAACGACAAGATAAACGCCATGGCCGACATGCTGCTCGAGAAGGAGACGATATACGCCGAGGATATCGAGACTCTGCTCGGACAGTCGGCGCAGTCGAAGAAGCAGGAGGCGAAAAAAAACACGGATACCGACCTTACCACCGCCAAAGCCACAGAGGGCTCGGCCGAGGCTGAAAATGCAGTCAGCGCGGATGATGCATCGGTGTCGGCTGAGGATAAGACGCAGAGCACAGCCGCTGCGGAACCGAAACATGAAGAATAAAGACCGGATGAGATTATGAGCGACAAGATGAAGAACCTGTGGATACGCGCCATAAGCGGCATCGTTCTGCTGGCCGTAGTGTTGGGCACGATACTTTGGTCGAAATGGAGTTTCGGCGCCCTGCTGATGGCAATAATCCTCGGCGGCGAATGGGAGTTCTACCGCATGGCCGAGAAGGCAGGCTACTCACCGCAGAAAGCGTTGGGACTGGTGGCCGGAGCCATAGTGATGATCGTGGCATTCGCCCTGATGTGGTTCTTCGACGCACAGAGCACGCTCAGCGACAAATACCTCATGCTCACGGCGGGACTCGTGCTCTACATAATGCTGCTCGTGCCGCTGATGTTCATCTGCGAGCTGTACCGCAGAAGCACCACCCCGATAGCCAACATCGGAGCCACGCTGACCGGCGTGGTATATGTGTCGATGCCCATGTCGCTTCTGTTCTTCATTCCGCTGCTGCTCGGACACGGGGTTTGGAACCCGTGGACGCTGCTGTTCTACTTCTTCATCATCTGGGCGAACGACGTATGCGCCTACCTGTTCGGCATAACGTTCGGCCGGCACCGGCTTTTCGAACGCATATCGCCCAAAAAGTCGTGGGAGGGATTCGCCGGCGGACTGGCCGGAGCCATGGCCATGGGATATGTCGCCGCGACGGTAATGGGCGGCGACCACATGGAGTGGATCGGCATGTCGCTCATAGCGGCCGTGACGGGCGTGTTCGGCGATCTGGTTGAATCGCTGTTCAAACGTTCGGTGGATGTGAAGGACTCGGGCCGCATAATCCCGGGACACGGAGGATGGCTCGACCGGTTCGACGCACTGATACTGTCGGTACCGTTCGTATTCATCTATCTCGTATTCTGCATGAACTAAAGTAACCTTAAATAAACCCATAAAAATATGAAAATCAACAAGGAAGGATACAGGATAATAGCCATATCGGGATTGATATGCCTGCTGTTCTGGGGACTCATATACTACTTCGAAAGCACCCGCTCGGGAACGGGACTGCTGGTGACCAGCTCGTTGCTGCTCATAGCATTCTGGTTCTTCATCGTGGCGTTTTTCCGCGAACCGCGCCGAGTGAAGATACACGATCCGGAACTGGTATTCTCGCCGTGCGACGGACGTGTGGTAGTCACCGAGATAGTACACGAGGACGAATATATAAAGGAGAACATGTTGCAGATATCAATATTCATGTCGGTAACCAACGTCCACATCAACTGGACTCCGGTGAGCGGACTGGTGGAGTACTGCAAATACCATCCGGGGCGCTTCCTCGTCGCATGGCATCCCAAGTCGTCAACCGAGAACGAGCGCACCACCACGGTGGTAAGGACCGACGACGGCAAACGGATACTGTTCCGTCAGGTGGCCGGACTTATAGCGCGCCGCATAGTGTCGTACATGAAAGTCGGCGACCGTGTCACGCAAAACGACGCTTTCGGATTCATCAAGTTCGGATCGCGCGTGGATGTTCTTGTCCCCAAGGACAGCGAACTGCTCGTCGAGATAGGTGATCCGGTGGTAGGTTCGCAAACCCCTATCGCACGCCTGAGGCGATAACCGCAGCGCAAGAAAGACGGACCGGCACCCGCTGCCGCACACTTTCGAATCATGACTCCATACGGCGAATAAAGCAAACGCACAACCACAGATGGCACTCACCCCGCAAGGCATTCTCCGATTCACGGTAGGTCTCGTAGCCACAGCCGCCATACTTTTTCTGGTATGGTATTTCAGTTCCGTGGTGATATACATACTCGTGTCGGCCGTGCTGGCGATCATGGGACGCCCGCTGGTAAGTTGTCTGCTGCGTGTGGACATACGCGGACGCAGACTGCCGCGCTGGGCGGCGGCAACCGTTACCCTGCTGGTCATATGGATCGTCGTCGCAACGATACTGTCGCTGTGCATACCGCTTGTATTCAACAAGATTAACGAATTCGCCTCGCTCGATTTCACCTCGGTGCTCGCATCGGTCGAGGAACCCATATCGCACGCGCAGACCTACCTGCAACGCATGTTCGCACGGCCTGAAACCGAATTCTCGCTGACCGACACACTCATAGCTACACTGAGGGAACTGGTCGACTACCAGACCATAAACAACGCCTTCGCATCAATCATCAACATAGCCATATCGACGCTCATTACGGCATTCTCGATCTCGTTCATAACATTCTTCTTCCTCAAGGAGGACGGGCTGTTCTATTCGATGATAAAGGCCATGTTTCCCGAGCGTCTGCAGCAGAATGTAACACGGGCGCTCGACTCGATCACCCTGTTGCTGTCACGCTATTTCACGGGAATACTCACCGAAAGCATAATACTCATGGTGGTAATTTCGGCGGCCATGATGATCTTCGGCATGAAGACCGACAACGCCCTGCTCATAGGGCTCATCATGGGGGTGATGAACGTCATACCCTACGCCGGCCCGCTCATCGGCGGCATCATATCGGCATTCATAGGCCTCGTAACGCCGATAGCCGGCTATACGGCCATACACACCATGGCGATAATAGTCTGCACACTGTTCTGCATAAAATGTTTCGACGATTTCGTATTGCAACCGACAATCTATTCGGCCCGTGTAAAGGCGCATCCGCTGGAGATATTTCTGGTAATACTTCTGGCCGGTTCGATGGCCGGCATCATCGGGATGCTGTTGGCCATACCGTCGTACACGGTGCTGCGAGTACTGGCAAAAGAGTTTTTCTCGCAGTTCTCGTTAGTACAGAAACTGACACAGAAGATTTGAGCAGGGCAATCAGGCTGACAACAGTCGCCGGATGAAACGTTTTGTGCCGGCCGAAGGACGGATACGGCACACCGACGACAGGTTTAATTAGGTTAAAAAGGACAATGATTACTATAAAAGGCGAAGTCATTCACGGTGCGCAGTTAGGGCGCAGAATGGGATTTCCCACAGCCAACATCGACGCACGCAGGCTGACCGGCATAGAGAACGGGGTATATCTGTCGCAGGTGACCACCGCAGACGGAACGGTTTACCGCGCCATGTCGAACATAGGCACGAGGCCGTCGGTAGACGGGCGATGCCGTCTGCTGGAAACGCACCTTTTCGAGTTCAGCGGGGATCTCTACGGCCACACTATCAAGATCGAACTGATCGACAAAATACGCGACGAGATACACTTCGCCTCGATCGACGAACTGCGCAACCAGCTCGAACTGGATGCCGATCGGTGTCGCCGGAGCCGGTGTCCCGAAGCAAAATAGGCCGTAACATAAGCAACTGTCCATAATATCCCGAGATACCCGGCGACGCGGTCGCATTGCCGGTAAGGAATCTGTCTTTCGTCGGTCGTTTTCTCGCCTCGGCATAACTCCGAACTTTGTTCTGCCTCTGCTCTCGGCTTATCGAAAACGTTCCGCCGCCACCAAGATACATCCGCCGGTCGGACGCGGTCCCGACCAAGCAACCGTTCCCGCAACAATGGATACAAAAACGGGGTGCACGAACATGCACCCCGTCATTGCAATACGGCGGCAAAGCGCTTACTTACGCTTGCCCTTCGCCCCACCCTGCTGCTGGCGCGCCATCTCCTGCTGCTGACGCATCAGCTCCTCGTAGCGAAGTTGGAACTTCGATTTCTTCTTGTTCTTCTGCTTCTCGGCATTGCGACGGATCATTGCATGAATCTTCTCGTCGTCCACCAGCCGGCGCATGCCGGTCATGATGCAGATGGTTATCAGCTGCGAAAGCAGATAGTAGTAACACAGTCCCGATGCGTAGTCGTTGAACAGGAACAGCATCATAAGAGGCATCATGTAGACCATCATGATCTTCATTCCGGCCATCTGCGGCTGGCTCGAAGCAGTCTGCTGATAGCTGAAATAGGAGAATCCCACCATAGCCGCACACATCAGCAGAGCGAACAGACTGACGTGATCGCCATACCACGGAATGGCGAACGGCAGGTTCACTATGCTGTCATACGACGACAGGTCGTCGGCCCACAGGAAAGACTGGCCGCGCAGCTCGATACTCGCCGGGAAGAAACGGAACATGGCCCACAGAATAGGCAGCTGGATGAGCATCGGAATGCAGCCGCCCAAAGGATTGATAC
This sequence comes from uncultured Alistipes sp., assembly GCA_964519525.1. Taxonomy (GTDB): domain Bacteria; phylum Bacteroidota; class Bacteroidia; order Bacteroidales; family Rikenellaceae; genus Alistipes. The sequence continues at coordinate 5,344 of CAZFIN010000050.1, forward strand.
CGGCCTTTTTGTAGAGTTCCATCAACGCCTGCTGCTTCTTCATGGCATCCTCCTGACGCGGATACTTCTCGTTTAGGGCATCGGCTTCGGGTTTTATCACGCGCATCTTGGCCGTCGACAGATAGCTCTTGTAGGTAAGCGGATAGATCAGCAGCTTTATCAGTACGGTAAGTATGAGTATGATAAGTCCGAAACTGGCGATATACTTATGCAGGAAATCGAACACCGGAATAACGATCCAGCGGTTGATCCATCCCACGAGCCAGCCGCCCAGCGGAATCAGACGCTCCATGGCGATACCCTCGCCGTCGGCGTCGGTAACATCCGACAGCACGGCGTACTTGTTGGGACCGCAGTAGATCGAGAACGCATAGTCGGTCGTCTGCGCGTCGTAAGGCAGACCGGCCTGCACCGCGAAGGTCTTTATGTAACCCGAATCGTTGGGTTCGGTGACGAACTCCATGTCGGCATAGGCGAAATTGTCGCGCGCGATGAACACCTGCGAAAAGAACTGCTGCTTGAACGCTATCCAGTTTATGTCTCCTTTAACGCTCTCCTGCTTCTGACCGTCACCCATACCCAGATCCTCGATCGACGGTTCGCCGGGCAGACGGTACGACAGAGTTGTGTACATGTTCTCGTTCTTGAAACCGCGCTCGTTCTGATAGGTGCGGTTGCTCCATGCCATGCCCAGCGTCGACTGCGAGGCCATGACGGGCGCCAGATTGACCAGCCTTACGTTGAAGTCGATCAGATAGTCGCGCGAAGGCGTCTTCTCGTCATAAAGCACATATTCGTACTCCAGATACGCATCCTCGCTGACGTTAAGACGCATGGTGAGCGTCTGCGAAGAGTCGCCGCGACGCACGCCGCCGCTGGTGAACACATACTCCGAGGTGTTGACCTTGACATTGCGAAGGTCCTTCTTGATGTAGAACTCCAGATCGAACCGGGCGCTTTCGGGGTCGAACAGCACCACCTTTTCGTCGCGTTCGCCACGGGGCGCATATTTGGTATAACCGTCGAGCGTGACCTTCGAAAGCATACCTCCCGCCGTCGTGAACTCGGCCGAGATGTAATCGTTCGACATGGTTATCTGCGACGGCGTACCGTTCTTGGCGGCCATCAGGCGCTCGCCGAACATCTCGGCCCGGCGCTGCGCCTCGCCCTCGGCTGCCGCCAGAGCAAGACTGTCGTTCTGCGGCTGCAAGGCGATATCGGCCGAAGCCTCCGCATCGGCCATTGCGGCCTGCGTCTCAGCCTCTACCTTCGCCAGATATTCCTGATATTTTGCCTGCTGTTTGGAACTGTAAACCACATATCCGATGAAGATCACCGCCATGAGCACAATTCCGGTAAGTGTTTTCCTATCCATCTGTAAGCATTAAACGTTAATGACTACTCGACATTCCCTGTCGGACAATCGTGTCTGTACTTGAGTGCGGCCGCGACAAAAGCGACGAACAGCGGAGCCGGCGAACCGACCGTGCTCTTGTATTCGGGATGATACTGCGTGCCGACGAACCACGGATGATCCTTCAGTTCAACCACCTCGACCAGCCCGGTCTCCGGATTGGTTCCGGCAGCCATCATACCGGCATTCTCGAACTGCGACAGATACGATCCGTTGAACTCGTAACGGTGACGGTGACGCTCGACTATCATATCCTGTCCGTATGCCTCACGCACCTTGGTTCCCGCCTTAAGCGCACACGGATAACCGCCCAGACGCATCGTTCCGCCCTTGGCCGTTATACCCTTCTGCTCCTCCATGAGGTCGATCACGGGATTCTTCGTCTGCTCCATCTCGCTCGAATGGGCATCCTTCAACCCGAGTACGTTGCGCGCGAACTCAATGACCGCGCTCTGCATGCCGAGACATATTCCGAAGAAGGGGATCTTGTTCTCGCGGGCATAGCGCACAGCTTCGATCTTGCCCTCGATACCGCGGTTGCCGAAGCCCGGGGCGACCAGAATACCGGCCATGCGGCCCAGCATGTCACCGACGTTTTCGGCCGTAATCTTCTCCGAATTGACGTATGTGAGCTTCACCTTGCAGTTATTGGCCGCACCGGCATGTATGAACGATTCGCTGATCGACTTGTAGGCATCGGGCAGTTCGGTGTATTTTCCCACCAGAGCGATCTCCACACGGCCTTCGGGATGCTTGATCTTGTCGACGAATACGCGCCACGAATCCATGTTGGGCTCCTCAAGGCTCTCCACGCCGAGTTTGGCGAGCAGCACTTCGTCCAGATGCTGGTCGTGCATACGCAGAGGCACCTCGTAAATCGTAGGCACGTCGATCGACTCCACCACGGCCTCGGGCGCGACGTTGCAGAAAAGCGCCACCTTGCGACGCACCTCGGGCGAAAGCGGATGCTCCGTGCGGAGGACCAGCACGTCGGGCTGCAAACCTGCCGACTGCAGCTCCTTCACCGAGTGCTGCGTGGGTTTGGTCTTGCGCTCGCACTAAGCCGCCATGTACGGGATGAGCGTGAGATGGATAAGCGCCGAATTCTGGTACCCCAGCTGGTTGCGCAGCTGACGCACCGACTCGATGAAGGGCAGCGACTCGATGTCGCCCACGGTACCGCCTATCTCGGTGATTATAACGTCGTATTTCTTGGTGGTGCCGAGCAGCTGTATGCGGCGCTTGATCTCGTCGGTGATGTGGGGAATGACCTGCACGGTCTTGCCGAGAAACTCGCCGCGGCGCTCCTTCTCGATCACGCACTTGTATATCTTGCCCGTCGTGACGTTGTTGTTCTGCGTGGTGGTGATAGAGGTGAATCGCTCGTAGTGGCCCAGATCGAGGTCGGTCTCGGTACCGTCCTCGGTAACGTAGCACTCGCCGTGCTCGTAGGGGTTGAGCGTACCCGGATCGACATTGATGTAGGGGTCGAGTTTCTGAATTGTCACCGAATATCCGCGAGCCTGAAGCAAGCGGGCCACCGAAGCCGAGATAATGCCCTTTCCCAGCGACGATGCGACACCTCCAGTAACGAAGATGTATTTGGGTTTGTCTAGTTTCATCAGATCTTTAATTTATCTTGTTTTAACTTCAAATTTCCTGTTATTCACTGCAACGATGATGTGTCGAAATTCAGATTTCGACACATCATCGTCAGGTTTGCAAAAATGGCCTGCTGCAAGGCGCCGCGGACAATGCCCCAAAGGGGACCATATCGTAACATTCGGCCTACCCGTTATTCCGGAAGCGGCCCGCATATCGGCCGCCACGCCACACCGCCGTGCCGGCCAGCCGTCAACTGCGCGAAAGCCTACTCCTTGTCGCCGCCATCCCCGGCACCGCGGCTGTCGATCAGCCTCACCTTCTCTATGGTATCCTGCAATTCGCGTTTGGCCTTGTCTATCTTCTCGCGAATGTCGGCCACCATGGCCTCGGCATTCTTCGATTTCGAAAAGAATCCGATGTTGTTTTCGAGCAGGGCTATGTCCTGCTCCATCTGGCGCACTTTGTTATACAGACGGTCGCGCTCGTTGCGCAGACGCTTGTCGCCCGACGATTTCATCGACTGCAAACGCTCCTTGAAACGGTTCATCGAACGGTCGCGCTCCGACCCGCGCAGCACGCCGAACATGGCGTCGACAGCCTCCTTGTAACGCTTCTGCACAGCATCCTTCTGCTTGATGGGGACGAAACCTATCTCGCTCCAGCGGCGCTGAAAATCCTTGATAAGCTCATAACCGCCCTCACGGATGTCGGCGGCCGTCATCTCCTCGATCAGGGCCAGTTTCTTCTGCAAATTGCCCTCGTGCTCGCCCTCGACGTCAGCGAAGTGACGCGACTTGCGCTCGAAAAAGTTGTCGCACGCGGCACGGAAACGCTTCCACACCTGATCCGAGTGGCGGCGCGACACGGCGCCTATCTGCTTCCACTTGGCCTGAAGCGCTATCAGCTCGTCGGTCGCGCGCTTCCAGTCGCCGCTGTTCTGCAACGCCTCGGCTGCCTCGCATATCTCGTTCTTGAGCTGGAGATTATGCTCCATCTCGGCCTTCAATCCGGCATAGAACTCGCGCTTGATCTCGAAAAACCGGTCGCAAGCGGCGCGGAAACGCTCGTAAATGCGGGTGTTGTCCTTCTTGGGCGCGAACCCGATGGTGCGCCACACCTTCTGCATCTCCATCAGACGCTCGCTCGCCTTGTTCCACTCCTTGCGCGAGGTGTAAGGCTGTCCGGCCAGCGCCTCGGTCTTCTCGCAAAGCTCGGTCTTCAGCTCCAGATTCTTCACCTGCTCCTGCTTCAGATTCTCGAAGAACTCCTGATGCTGCTTGTTGATACGCGCCGAAGCGGCCTTGAAACGCTCCCACAGAGTCTCCTTGTACTCGTTTGCCACGGGCCCCGTCTCGCGCCACTCGTCGTGCAGTTTCTGCAGCTTGTGGAACGCCTCCACTATCGACGGCTCGACCATCAGCGCCTCGGCCTGCTCGCACAGCGCCGCTTTCCGCTCGTAATTCCTCTTAAGGTCGAGGTCGCGCAGCTCCTTGTTTATCTTTATGAAGTTGTAGAAGTTCTCGACATGCAGGTTGTACGTCTCCCACAGATCCTTCACTTTCGCCTGCGGCACCAGTCCCGTATCCTTCCAGCGCTGCTGCAGTTCGCGGAATTTGGCGAACGTATTGTTCAGCGTCTCGTCGGAATTGACCAGCTCCTTCAACTCCTCTATTATATCCAGTTTTATCTTCAGATTCTCCTCCTTCAGCTGGTCGAGGCCTGCCATGTATTCGTCGCGGCGGCGGCGATACTCCCTGAACAGCTCCTTCAGGCGTGCCTCCAGCACATCGGCGACAGGCGCGAACTCGGCCTCCTCGCCCTCCTGCGCCTCGAACGCGCGGCGGGCCGCGTCGATCTCGGCACGGTGGAGTTTGTAAAAGGCTATCTTTATCGCCTCGACGCTTTTGCGCAACGTCTGCACGGGTTCACGGCCCAGCATCTCGGCGAACAAGTCGACCAGCTCCCGCTTGCTCTTGCCGCTTATGTCGCTGCGGTCCACATCGGCCGCATCCTCCTCTTCCGACGCTTCGTCGCCCAGATCGAGACCCGCATGCTCGGCATCGAGCGCGGCCTCCTCCTCCGAAACCTCGCCCGCAGCGCGGACGGTATCTCCGACAGCTGTTTCCGCCTGTACGGCGGCATCCCGGTTTTCGGCGGCCCCGTCGGTCACGGGTACATCAGCAGCAGTTACGTTAAGCATATCATCGGCAATGCCGACTGACTCCACGGGAGTCGAATGGTTCGAATTTTCAGTAGCCATCACTTTTCGTTTTAAGAATTACCCCACGCGCCCGCTCCGAGGCGCATAGGTTGTGCAAATATAAGCAAATTATCTGTGAGAACCCCCGTTTTTAATACGGAATTTCCTATATTTGTACAAAAATAATGATTATGGGATACCGTATACTCCTCATCGACGACGAGCAGGACATTCTCGAATTCGTGAAATACAATCTCGAACGCGACGGCTACGAGGTATTCACGGCCTCAAACGGCGCCGAAGGATTGGAGAAAGCGCTGAAGATCAAACCGCATCTAATCCTCCTCGACATGATGATGCCCGTTCTGGACGGCATAGAGACCTGCCGCGCCATACGCAACTCGCCGTCGCTGAAGAACGTGATGGTGGTATTTCTGTCGGCCGTAGGCAACGAGGAGATCCAGCTCAGCGGCTACGGGGCCGGCGCCGACGACTACATCAACAAACCCATCAAGATGAACATCCTGCGCAGCCGCGTGCAGGCCATACTCAAACGCATCGAACTGCCCGGAGCGGACGACGACATCGCCATCGACACCGAGCACTATCTGGTGCGTCGCGGCGAAGAAACGTTCGTGCTGCCACGCAAGGAGTTCGCCCTGTTGCAGCTGCTCTACTCGCAGCCCGGGAAGCTGTTCACCCGCGAGGAGATATACGCAGGAATATGGGGCGACAAAGTGATCGTGGGCGACCGCACGATCGACGTCCACATCCGCAAACTGCGGCAGAAGATAGGCGAGGACCGCATCGTCACGGTAAAAGGCATGGGATACAAGTTCGAACCGGCAAAAAAGCCGGAATAGATCCGGATTACCGCAAAAAACTAAAGAAACATCATGAAAAAAGTACTGCTTATCATCATCTGCGCCGTGCTGCTGGCACCGGCGGCGCAGGCGCAGGATTTCGACCGACATTTCGAGAACCGGACACTGCGGCTCGACTACATCTTCGCCGGCAACGCCCGGCAGCAGATCATCGCGCTCGACGAATTGGCCGTGGCCGACGGCTGGGCGGGCCGCCGCGTCAATCTCGACCGCATTCCAGTAAAAGGCAACGGCGAGGTGCGCGTGACCGATCCCGCAAGCGGCGCCACGATCTACCGCACATCGTTTTCAAGCCTGTTTCAGGAGTGGATCGTAACCGAGGAGGCCGACCGTGTGACCAAAAGTTTCGAGGCCACGTTCCTCGTCCCGTTCCCCAGACACGAGGTCGACGTGGAGATCACGCTGCGCGACAACGAGGGCCGCGAGCAGGCATCGCTGCGCCACCGCGTAAATCCCGGGGACAGACTCATACGCGACCTCGCGTCGCGCGAGACGCAGCCTCACGAATACCTGCACCGCGGCGGCGACCCCGAGAACTGCATCGACATAGCCATCATGGCCGAAGGTTACACGGCGGACGAGATGGACGTATTCCTGAACGACGCCCGCACGGCATGCGAGGAGCTGTTCCGCTACGAACCGTTCGCATCATTCAGGGACCGGTTCAACGTGGTGGCCGTGATGCCGCCCTCGAAGCAGAGCGACGTGAGCGTGCCGCAGGACGGGAAATGGAGGGAGACGGCCGTCAACTCGAACTTCATGACCTTCTATTCGCCGCGATACCTGACCACCAACAGCGTGCATCTGATCCACGACAATCTGGCCGGCATACCATACGAGCATCTGATAATTCTGGCCAACACCGACACTTACGGCGGCGGGGGCATCTACAACTCCTACACCCTCACCACGGCCCACAACCCGATGTTCAAGCCCGTGGTGGTGCATGAGTTCGGGCACTCTTTCGGAGCGCTCGCCGACGAGTATTTCTACGACAATGCCGACCACACCGAGAACACCTACAAGCTCGGATTCGAACCGTGGGAGCAGAACATAACCTCGCTGGTCGACTTCGAATCGAAGTGGGCCGACATGATCGACAAGAAAACGCCCGTACCCACCGAACCGACCGACAAGCGCAGGAAGAACTACACCGTCGGAGTATACGAAGGCGGCGGTTACATCACCAAGGGCATGTACCGTCCGGCCGTGGTGTGCCGCATGCGCGACAACGAGGCCACGCAGTTCTGTCCCGTGTGTCAGCGCGCCATAGAACGCATCATACGTTACAATACCGAAGAACAGTAGCCGGGAAACAACCGTTTATTTATCGGATAAGGGGCGAAAAACTATCTTTTTTCACCCCTTTCTGTTTTTCATGCCACATTTTTATTACCTTTGTTATTGCAAACGCAGCGGCCGTTCGGTCCCGACACGTCAAATGCCACCATAACAGATTACGGTCAGCGCCTGCCGGCAAGGCGGCGGATGGCACGCGACTTGGGACGGTATGCGGTTGACGGCGCGCGTACGGTTAACGGAATTACTCACAAAATTAAAATTATAACGCATGATAGTATTGGTTCTCAATTGCGGCAGTTCGTCGATAAAGTATCAGGTTATCGACATCGACGACAACAGCAATGCACTTTTGGCCAAAGGATTGGTCGACCGCATAGGACTTCCCGAAGGGAGCCTGACACACAAGCCCTCGGGCAAGGACAAATTCGAGGTGCGCATGCCCATACCCGACCACACCACCGGTATCAGCCTCGTGCTCGAAGCGCTTACCGATCCCGCCCACGGCGTGATAGCCAGCCTTTCCGACGTAAAGGCCGTAGGCCACCGCGTGGCCCACGGAGGCGAATTCTTCAAGAGCAGCTGCATCGTCGACGAGCAGGCCAAGGAGCACATACGCTCGCTCTTCGAAATAGCCCCGCTGCACAATCCCGCCAATCTGGAGGGTGTGCTCTCGATCGAGAAGGTACTCCCGGGCGTGCCGCAGGTAACAGTGTTCGACACGTCGTTCCACCAGACCATACCCGCCACCAACTATCTCTATGCCCTGCCCGCGGAGTACTATGAGAAATATCGCGTGCGCAAGTACGGATTCCACGGCACCAGCCACAAATATGTGGCAAAGGTGGGTGCCGAACTGGCTGGCATAGACATCAATTCGTCGAAGATAATCACCTGCCACATCGGCAACGGAGGTTCGGTGACGGCCATACTCAACGGCAAGTCATACGACACGTCGATGGGATTCTCGCCCCTCGACGGACTCGTGATGGGCACGCGCTGCGGCATGGTCGACGCCAGTGCCATAACGTTCAACGGCGAGAACGAGAAAATGACCTATTCGGAGCTCAACGCCATGATGAACAAGAAGTCGGGCGTGCTGGGCGTGTCGGGCATATCGAGCGACATGCGCGACATCGACGCCGCCTACCATGCCGGCAACGAGCGCGCCATTCTGGCCCGCGACATGTATTACGGCCGCGTGAAGAAATTCGT
>CAZFIN010000051.1:0-13774 GCA_964519525.1 uncultured Alistipes sp.
GATCAGGACTTCTCGGCCATAACCGATCTGAAATAGCGTGAGGCCATGGTCGATTTTTCATTGAAAGGCAAGGTGGCCCTCGTGACGGGCGCCGCCTACGGGATAGGTTTCGCGATGGCCGAGGCGCTGGCCGAAGCGGGCGCGCGCATCGCGTTCAACTGCCGTTCGCAGAGACATATGGACGAGGCTCTGGCGGCCTATGCCGCCAAGGGCGTCGACGCGCGCGGCTACATCTGCGACGTGACCGACGAGCAGGCCGTGCGCGACATGGTGGCGTCGATCGCCGCCGAGCTGGGTACGGTTGACATTCTGGTGAACAACGCCGGCATCATCAAGCGCATACCGATGCACGAGATGTCGGCCGGCGAGTTCCGCGAGGTGGTGGACATAGACCTCGTCGCACCCTTCATCGTGTCGAAGGCCGTGATTCCGGCCATGATCGCGAAGGGCGGCGGCAAGATAATAAACGTATGTTCGATGATGTCGGAGCTGGGCCGCGAGACGGTGTCGGCCTACGCCTCGGCCAAGGGCGGACTCAAGATGCTCACGCGCAACATGGCCGCCGAGTACGGCCGCCACAACATCCAGTGCAACGGCATAGGTCCGGGCTATATCGCCACGCCGCAGACGGCGCCGCTGCGCGAGCGGCAGGCCGACGGCTCGCGCCATCCGTTCGACTCGTTCATCGTGGCCAAGACCCCCGCCGAGCGCTGGGGCACGCCCGACGACCTGAAGGGACCCGCGGTGTTCCTCGCCTCGGCGGCGTCGGATTTCGTGAACGGCCACATTCTGTATGTCGACGGCGGCATACTGGCCTACATAGGCCGACAACCACAGTAAACGACGGAAAATGAAACGTATCATATATTTTGCGGCCCTGCTGGCGGCGGGGTGCGGCACGGGGCGGGGCCTCGTGGTCGAGGTGGAGAATCCTTCGGAGCACGCCCGCACGGGGCGGACGGTGGAGGTGGCGTGGAGCGACCTTCGCGGAACGGGACTCAGGCCCGACAATGTGGTGGTGACGGCGCCCGGCGGAGGCGAGGAGCCTTCGCAGGTGGTGTTCGGCGACGACGGGCAGCCGCTGTCGCTGCTGTTTCAGGCGACGGTGGGCGCAGGCTCCCGCGCGGAGTACGCTGTGCGCCGCGGCGTGCGTCACGATTACGAGCCGAAGGTCTACGGGCGCTACGTCCCCGAGCGTGCCGACGACTATGCGTGGGAGAACGATCTGACGGCCTACCGCATCTACGGCCCCGCGCTGGGCGACCCGCGCACGCAGGGTGTGGACGTGTGGGTGAAGAGCACCCCGCGCCTTGTCGTAAACGAGTGGTTCGCCCGCAACGACTACCACCGCAACTACGGCGAGGGCATGGACTGCTATAAGGTGGGCAACACGCTGGGCGGCGGCGCGCTGGCGCTGCTGGCCGGCGGCCGCGTGGTGCTGGCGGGCAACTACGTCACGCAGGAGTGTCTGGCCAACGGCCCGGTACGCACCTCGGCGCGGTTCACCTATGACATGGAGGATGCCGCGGGCCGGCGTGTGACCATGACCCGCACCGTCAGCCTCGACGCGGGCGACCGCTTCTGCGTGCAGGAGTATGTGCTCGACGGGTTCGGCGGCGAGCTCGACGTGGCGGCGGGCATGGTGTTGCACGACGTGAAGGCCGAGGCCTCGGGCGGGGACTGGATAGCCGTGACCGAGGCGGCGTCGGACTCGTCGGACCCCGGCCGCGACGGCGACATATCGCTGGCGGTGATACTCGGGGGCGGCAGCGGCGTGACGCATGCCGACGGACACGCGCTGCTCACGCGCAGGGTGCGTGCCGGCGAGAGGATAAGGATGCTCAACGCCTCGGGCTGGAGCCATGCCGGCGTGGACGACGCGCAGGAGTGGCAGCGCACGGTGGGCGTGCGCGCCGCCGAGGAGGCGCAGCCGCTCCGTGTCAGGGTGCGCAGATAGCGGTTCCGGCCGTCCCGCCCGGGGTGGCTGCGAAGCGAACGGACATGAACAAATCAAACCTGTGATAGAATGAAGAAAACACTGTTATCAATGGCGGCCGCGCTGTGTGTCGTGGCCGCCTCGGCCGACGAGGCGCGTCTGATGCGCTTCGCGACCTACGGAGGCGACAAGATCGTCTTCTCATACGCGGGTGACCTGTACAGCGTGCCCGAGGCGGGCGGCACGGCGCGCCGTCTGACGTCGCACGTGGGCTACGAGTCGTTCGCCCATGTGTCGCCCGACGGACGCACCATAGCCTTCACCGGCCAGTACGACGGCAACACCGAGGTGTATGTGATGCCGGCCGAGGGCGGCGAGCCGCGCCGTCTGACCTTCACGGCCGACGCCGGCGACGAGATGGGCCACCGCATGGGCCCCAACAACATCGTGATGGGGTGGACGCCCGACGGCGAACGCATCGTATTCCGTTCGCGCAGCGAGTCGTTCAACAGTTTCCGCGGCCAGCTCTACACCGTGAGCCGCGACGGAGGCATGCCCGAGCCGATGCCGCTGCGCAACGGCGGTTTCTGCTCGTTCTCGCCCGACGGCAAGAGGCTGGCCTACAACTACGTGTTCCGCGAGTTCCGCACGTGGAAGCGCTACGAGGGCGGAATGGCCGACGACATCCGCATATTCGACATGAAGACCCACCGCAGCGAGCAGATCACCTCGACCGTGCGTCAGGAGACGTTCCCCATGTGGGCGGCCGACGGCGACCGCATATTCTACCTGTCGGACCGCGACAACGACGTGATGAACCTCTACATGTACGACCTCGGCAGCAAGGAGCACCGCATGGTGACCTCGCACACCGACTACGACATAAAGTTCCCCACCATATGGAAGAACACCATCGTGTACGAGAAGGGAGGCTACATCTACAAGTTCGACACGCAGACGCTCGCCGAGCAGAAGGTCGACGTCGAGATCGACAACGACAACAGCTACTCGCGCGCCGAACTGCGCGACGTGCGCGGCGACGTGACCGACGTCGCGGCGGCGCCCGACGGCAGCCGTCTGCTGGTGTCGGCCCACGGCGACATATTCTCGGTGCCCGTGAAGCACGGCGTGACCTACAACCTGACCGATTCGAGCTCCTCGCGCGAGATGAACGCGGCCTATTCGCCCGACGGAACCATGATGGCCTACGTGTCGGACCGCAGCGGCGAGTTCCTCATCTACGTGCAGCCCGTCTCGGGCGGCGAGGCGCGGCCGCTGTTCGACGACGTGAAGACCTACATATTCGGATTCCGCTGGTCGCCCGACTCGAAGTCGATTGCGTGGGCCGACAAGCGCAACACGCTCAACATAACCGATGTGGCCACGGGCCGCACCACCGAGATCGAGCGCTCGGGCGTGTCCAATTTCAGCATGGGCGCGTTCTCGCCCGACTCGAAGTACATAGCCTACGTCCGCCCCGAACAGCAGATGAACAACATCGTGGTATACGAGGTGGCTACGGGCGCCAAGCATGTGGTGACCGACGGCTGGTACGACTGCTCGAACCCCTCGTTCAGCGACGACGGCCGCTATCTGCTCTTCTCGTCGGCGCGCGTGTTCAACCCCATTTACAGCCGCACGGAGTGGAACCACGCCTACGGCGCGATGGACAAGCTCTACATTCTGCCGCTGGCCAAGGGTGCCGCGCGTCCGTTCGAGCCGAAGAACGACGCGGTGAATGCCGGCGCGGAGAGCAAGGATGACAAGAAGGACGACAGGAAGCAGGACGGCGAGGTGGTGTACGACTTCGACAACGTCGGGACGCGCATAGTCGAGATGCCCACGGCGGTGGCCGGCCGCTACTCGAACATACGCATGTTCGGCCGCAAGGTGTATTACAACAACGGCGGCAACACCATGATGTACGATCTCGACGCCGAGACGCAGACCGATCTGGGCGTGCGTCTGTCGTTCATCGAGGGCAGCGGCAAGGTGCTGGTGCACACCGCCGGATCGTATGCCGTGGCCGATCGTCCGCAGGGCCGCATGCAGGCCCCCGAGAAGGGCGCCGATCTGAGCGGACTGCGCAAGCGCATCGACTACCGCGAGGAGTGGCAGCAGGTGTACGACGAGCTGTGGCGCCGCATGCGCGACTTCTTCTACGACCGCAACATGCACGGCGTCGACTGGCAGGCGGTGTATGACAAGTACAACGTGCTGATCCCGCACGTCAACCACCGCACCGACCTCACCTACGTGGCGGGCGAGATGATCGGCGAGCTGAACGTGGGCCACGCCTACTCGAACGACGCCGTGCTGCGTCCGCGCGCCGAGCGTGTGAAGGTGGGCATGCTGGGCGCCAAGTTCGCCAAGGACAGGAGCGGATATTTCCGTGTGGAGAGCATAACCGGAGGCGCCAACTGGAACGCCTCGACGCGCTCGCCGCTCACGCTGCCCGAGGTGAATGTCGCCAAGGGCGACTACATAATATCGGTCGACGGCCGTTCGCTCAAGGAGATGCCCAACATCTACGAGGCGCTGGTGGGCAAGGCCGGCGTGCTGGTGGAGATGGAGGTCAACTCGAAACCCTCGGCCGAGGGCGCCCGCAAGGTGCTGGTGACGCCGCTGGCGAGCGAGTCGGCGCTGAACTACTACGCGTGGGTCGAGGAGAACATACGCCGCGTGAGCGAGGCCACCGGCGGCGAGGTGGGCTACATCCACATCCCCGACATGGGTGTCGACGGACTCAACGAGTTCGTGAAGCACTACTACCCGCAGCTGGACAAGAAGGCGCTCATCATCGACGACCGCGGCAACGGCGGCGGCAATGTGTCGCCTATGATCATCGAGCGTTTGCAGCGCACGCCGACGTTCTACACCATGCACACCAACCAGACCGAGGGTTCGGTCAGCCCCGTGGGCACGTTCGTGGGTCCGCTCGTGCTGCTGGTGAACGAGTATTCGGCGTCGGACGGCGATCTGTTCCCCTACCGTTTCAAGTACAACCGCATGGGCACCGTCATAGGCCGCCGCACGTGGGGCGGCGTCGTGGGTTACAGCGGCATGATACCCACGGTGGACGGCGGCTCGATCGTCACCCCGTCGTATGCGCCCTATGCGGCCGACGGCAGCGAGTTCATCATCGAGAACCGTGGCGTGGAGCCCGACATCGAGATATTCAACGATCCCTATCGCGATTTCATGGGCGAGGACGAGCAGCTGCTCAAGGCCATCGAGGTGGCCAAGGAGAAGCTCCGCACCGAGCGCAAGGAGAAGCCCGCCATTCCCGCCTTCCCCGTAAGGTGACGGCGGCGCGGCTGACGGCCGCACAGGGATTCCGACTCCTAATCCGGCCTCCGCATTGCGCGGACGGCCGGATTTTTTTCGCCCGCCCGCGGCGTGCGGACGGAGTATATGTCATGCGTATTGCTGCCGGTGCTGCCCGCGCGGGCAGCCGCCGGATCGGACGGTTGACGCAAATATCGTTTTATTTCCCTCGCGTTCTTGCATATTGGCGCTTTTTTCAATAACTTGCGGCCTGTTCGGCCGGTTAGGGCCGGATGCCGTTCCCCGGCTCTGAATGCGCGGGTACGGAAAGCCGCCGACCGATGACCGGGTCAATGGCTTTCGGCGCCTCGTGCGGTCGTGCGACAATTTTTATATGACTGTTTAATATAATGAAACGAACAATTGGAATCATCGCGGTCACTGCGGCCGCAATCGCCGTCCTTGTATCATGCAGGGCCGACAAAAACGAGGGCATGCACATCGCCTATGAAACGTACACGCTGGACAATGGTCTGAAGGTCGTGCTTCACGAGGATCACAGCGATCCTATCGTGGCGCAGGCCATCGCATTCCACGTGGGCAGCGCGCGCGAGAAGGAGGGCAAGACCGGTTTCGCGCATTTCTTCGAGCACATGCTCTTCCAGCGCTCCGAGAATCTCCCGCGCAACTCTTTCTTCAACAAGATCGCCGACATGGGCGGTACCTTCAACGGCGGCACCTCGAACGACTGTACGGTATACTTCGAGTGCGTACCGCGCAATGCCCTTGAGAAGATTCTCTGGATGGAGTCCGACCGTATGGGCTACTTCATCAACACCGTTACCCAGAGCGGTCTCGAACGCGAGATCGACGTCATTTGCAACGAGAAGCGCCAGACCGAGGTGAACAACGCCTACGGTATGATGGATGACGTTATGAGCAAGAACTTCTTCCCCAAGAGGCACCCTTACAGCTGGACCGTAATCGGCGAGTTCGACGACATAAAGTCGGCGACCATCGAGGACGTGAAGGAGTTCTACGGAACCTACTATGTCCCCTCGAACGCGACTCTCTGTATCGCCGGCGATTTCGACACCGAGGAGGTGAAGGCTCTCATCGAGAAGTATTTCGCCGAGATTCCGAGCCACCCGGTTGAGAGTCCCAAGGTGTGGGATGTCAAGCTCGACCGGACCAAGAAGCTCTACTACGAGGACCAGTTCGCGAGCATGCCGGCCGTCGAGGTGGCGTGGTCGGCCGTGGCGCAGGGACACGAGGACGAGGCCGCGCTCGACGCGTTCTGCAGCCTCTTCGGACGCGGAAAGAACTCGCCGCTCTACAAGAACATCGTCGAGAAGAATCTGGCTCCGAACGCCTCGGCCTACAACGGAACGCGCGAAAGCGCCGGCCAGATCTCGATCAGCGCGACCGCATATCCGGGAGTCGACATCGACCTCGTCATGGCCGCTATCGAGCAGGCCATAGCCGACTTCGAGAAGAACGGCGTCGACGAGGAGGAGCTCGCCACGCTCAAGGCGGAGAACGAAACGTCGGCTTACCGCAGACTCGGCAGCGTTCTGGGCAAGGCACAGATGCTCGCCCGCAGCAATGAGTTCTACGGAAAGCCCGACAAGTTCATCGACGATATCGCCGACTTCAACAACGTGACGGCCGAGGATGTGATGAGGGTTTTCAACAAGTACGTGAAGGGACAGAACTACGTCGCCGTGGTGGCCGTGCCCAAGGGTCAGACCGAGCTCTCGATCGAGGGCAGCGTGCCGGCCGACCTCGTCATGGAGGACCAGAGCAAGCAGACCATGCGCAGCGCGGCCGGAGCGGTCGTTGACGATGACTACGAGCGCACTCCGTCGAAGATCGACCGCAGCGTGGAGCCGGACTACATGCCGAACACGCCCAAAACCAATATCCCCGCTATCTGGAGAACCACGCTCGCCAACGGCATCAAGGTCGCCGGAATCACCCAGAACGAGATTCCGATGGTCAATCTCACCATATCAATCGACGGCGGTTCGCGCCTCGATCCGGCCGGCAAGACCGGAACGGCCTCGATCAACGCGAGCATGATGAACGAGGGCACGTCGGAGCGCACGGCGTTCGAACTCGAGCAGGCCCTCAAGAAACTCGGCGCAAGCGTGCGCGTCGGCAGCGGCACCAAGTCGACCAACATCAGCGTAAGCACGCTCTCGAAAAATCTTCCGGCCGTTATGGAGATCGTAAACGAGATCATTACCAAGCCGAGATTCGATGCCGACGCATTCGGCCGCGCCGTGAAGAGCCATAAATCGGCTATCCGGAGAAATCTCACGTCGATCACCGCCCTCGGCATGAGGGCCGCCTCGAAGCTCTGGTATGGCGACTGCGCCCTTACGAACTATCCCTCCGACGAGAGCATCGACGCCATCACCATGGACGACATCAAGGCATACCATGCCACGCTCACCCCGAAGAACGCCTCTATTGACGTCGCGGGCGACATCGACCTTCCGACGTTCAAGGCGGCGCTTGCCGCGCTCGACGGATGGACCGGCGACGAGGTGGCGGTTCCCGAAATCGCCATCGGGCAGAGCGCCGCTCCGGGTACGTACTTCATCGACTTCCCCGGTTCGAAGCAGTCGCACATCTACATCATCGGCCCCGGTATGAAGATCGGCGATCCCGAGTACTACAAGCTCCAGATCCTCAACAGGAAACTCGGAGCCGGCTCGTCAGGCCGCCTGTTCGAGGTGCTCCGCCTCCAGAGAGGTTACACCTACGGTGCGAAGTCGGCGTTCGTTTCCGAGCCCGAATTCGGATGCTTCACCGCCGAGTCGAGCGTGCAGGGCAGCGCGACCAAGGAGTCGGTAGCTCTCTTCAAGGAGATCTTCAGCGGATTCGGCAACGAGTACACTCAGGAGAAACTCGACGGCGTAAAAGGCTCTATGCTCCGGGCGAACGCTTCGGCGTTCGAGACTCAGGCGAGCCTCGTAAGACTTCTCGCCGACATCCGCAACAACGGCCTCGCCGACGACTACATCGCCAAGAACGAGGAGGTCGTGAACTCGATAACCCTCGATGATCTCAAGGCGAAGGCTGCGGAATACCTCAACGTCGACAATATGATCTTCGTCGTCGTGGGCGATGCTGCGACCCAGCTCCGGAACCTTCCCGATGCCAAGCTCATCAAGGCGTTATAATCGGTTGTCAGACTGTTTTGAAGACCGGCTCGTGCGAGCCGGTCTTTTTCTTTGCGGCACCGGCCCTCCGGCCGGAGAAAGGCTGCGCATGACGTGATGAATCGAATGCGTCCCCGCCCCGCGTGTTCAGGCCGGGAGTGCCGTTCTGCGGGGGGTGCGTTCCGTCCTGCGGCTTGCGTCGTGCAGGCGCGTCAGCGGCGCCACCGGAACAGCAGCATGCCGCCGGCCTCGACGTTCAGATCGGGCGAATAGGCGCCGGCCGACACCGCCGTGCCGTCGCCCATGATGCGGTCGACATCCCCGGCCGCCTCGACATGCACCCTCTGCGGGCGGTCGAGATCGCGGTTGACGATCATCAGGAAATCGTTGCCGCCGTTGCGCAGATGCGACACGAGAACCCCCGTGCCGTCGGCCGCGACACGGCCGACGGGTGCCGGCAGACTCTCCAGCGGGCGGGTGCCGACGGGAATCCGTTCGCCGGTGTGGCCGACCGACACCACCTCGGCGCCGAGAAACACCCATGCGAGGGCCTGTACCTCGCGGTTCAGCTCGCGCACGAGGTCGTACACCTCGGTGCGGCGCCCGTTGTCGTCGATCGGGGCGTTGTGGAAGTTCCACGTCTGCGTGCCGGGCGTGGTGTAGGTGAAATACTCTATTCCCTGCGCGCCGTAGGCCAGATTGCTGAATATCTGCAGGCGCAGCGATGCCCTCGTGGCCACGGGGTAGGGATCGTGGGCCGTCGAGAGCGCGAACGCCCAGAAGGGCACGCCCGCGCGGCGCGACTCGGCTGCCACATCTTCGAGGTTGGCCCAGAACTGTTCGCGAACGCCGTCGAATGTTACGGGATAGTTGTCGAAGGATACCAGACCCAGCCCCACCTCGTCGATGAAGCGGCGCACGTAGTCGGCATAGGTGTCGGAGTGCAGGTCGCGGGGGTTGACGTAGTTGGGCAGCAGGTTGAGGTAGAGCATGCGGCTGTCGTCGGCCGAGCGTATGCGGCCGGCCCATGCCGCCAGTTCGGGAAAGGCGTCGCATATGGGTTCGTCGCGCAGGAAATAGCCGGCGTTCGTCCGCTCGCGGCGGAAGCGGCGCACGGTGGCCTCGGGGTCGGTGACCAGCTCGTTGCACGTGATTAGTATCTTCACGCCCGTGCCGCGCGCGGCTTTCAGCGCGGCAGCCACCTCGCCGGCGGTGTTGAAGTGCGAGAACGATATGTTGAATCCCGCCTCGGCCATCTCGCGGTAGCGCGCGGCCGTGACCTGTTCGCCCAGAAGCGAGTACCACGCCAGAATGGGAAATTCGCGGCCGGTGGGGTTGGTGTAGACGTGCGGCGTGCGTGTCTGCTCCGTCTGTGTCTGCGCCGCTGCGGGCGACGGCATGCCCGACAGCACGGCGGCCAGAAGGGCGAGGAGTGTGAGCGATGATGCTTTCATGATGCAGTTGGTTTTATGTGGTTTTGCTGTTGTGCCGTCATTCGCGGCTGTCGGCGGGCCATGTGCCGCGCAGTTCGGGTTCGGCGCGCTCGATGCCGCGGCGTATGTCGTCCCACAGATCGAATTCTATGACCTGACATATGTCGAACACCATCAGTCCGCCGCTGTCGCGCAGACACACGTAGACGGCATCCTCGATGTTGAGCGCATGGTTGAGCGCGTAGATGGTGGCGTACATGCGGCAGTCGTCCTTTATGAGGTTCTTGGCCCGCACGATCGCATATTCGATCGACTCGGGGTCGTCGAGCCCGAAGATGCGCTCCAGATAGGCGCCGAGCATGAACGCGTCCAGACGGTCGGCGAAGCCGGCGTGCATGTAGTTTCCGTCGCACCACACCTCGTTCCAGCGGTCGAGGTGCATGGGGTGGCGCCGGCTGGCCCAGTTCTGGCCGGTGCCGTGGATGCCGTAGATCCACGACGCGGCCCAGTAGACCACCTCGGTCTGCGGCTTTATGCTCTTTATCTCGTCGCGCACGCGGCCAATGAAGTCGCTGATCACCGCGGCGCGGTAGCTCCACCACGCGCGGTAGTGCGGGCCGGGCACGACTCCGCCGTCGGCATCGAACGTAAATATGTCCTCGGGCCAGTGCTCCACGCCGGTGCCGAGGTAGCGCTCGAAGTCGCGGCGCGAGAAGTCGGAGAAGTCGCCGAACATGTCGGGATAGCGGCAGTAGTCGAGCGAGTAGCCGTCGATGTCGTAGCGCTCGACGATCTCGCGCACGAACGACAGCGCGTACTCCTGATTCTCGGGCATGGCCGGGTTGAGGAACGCCGCCACCTTATCCTTCTGGTCGCGTATGTCGACCATTCCGTCGGGCGTGTACTCGACGCACGTGCGCCCGTCGAACCGTCCGTCGCCGTAGTAGGCCGGGCCCGAGCCTCTCACGGGCGAGCCCACGGGGAAGAGCGTGGTGCCGGCCGTGACCTTCATGCCGCGGCGGTGTGCGGCGTCGATGAAGTACTGAAGGTAGTCCCAGTCGCGTTCGGGGCGCACGCCGTCCAGCTCGTCCATGGGCGGCACCGCGTCGCTGCGGTAGAGCGCCTCGCCCTCGACGGGACGCACGTCGACCACTATGCGGTTGAAGCCGGCCCCGACGGCGCGGTCGAGGTAGTAGTCGACCGAGTCGCGCACGGCGAAACGTTTGAAATTGGCTGCGGCGTCGATCCACAGATACTTGGGTTTCCCGCCCGCGATCTGCGGGGCGGTGCGGCCGCACGACGCGGCGAGCGACAGGATGCCGATGCAGACGGCCGTCACGGCCGCCGCGAGGGTCATACGCTGAGATTTCATGGTTTGGAATGCGGTGTTGGGTTGTATACTGGATGAAAAACATTAATGTGCCCTATCCGGAGCGGAGCGACCGAAGTCCCCTCCAACAGGAGGGGATTCAGGGGAGGGTCGAATCTGCAAACGCGGCCCGCGGCCGCGGATGGCCGCCGGGCCGGGGCTGTTTCTGCGGCATCGTAACGATGATGCGTCGGAATATGCGATTGCCAAATACCGGGCCTGCGGACGTGATTCCGGCAGGCCCGAATACTTTGCGGACTAATCCATCTTGAGCCTCTTCTTCAGATACTCGCCTATGCGGTCGAGGAACGTGTAGCTGCCCGTGCCGGGCGAGGCCGTGTTCTGGAAGCAGTGGTTGCGCGTGGCCAGCGTGTGCAGCTCGCACTGTATGCCCATGGCGCGCATCTTCTCCCACGTCTTCACCGAGTTCATTGCGGCCCAGCCGTCGGCATCGCCGTGGATGAAGAGCATCGGCGCCGTGTCGGCATCGAAACTGAATTCGGGCACCAGCACCGCGCTGTCGGCGTTGCCGCCCGTGGTGTTGTGGGCGTTGTCGCCGTCGGTGAGGGCGTAGGCGGGGTATATGCCTATTCCCCACTGCACGTTGCAGGGCAGCTTGTCGATGTCGTCGATGGGCCAGTAGGAACGGTGGCGCGAGCTGGTGACGCCCATCAGCGTGAGGTGGCCGCCGGCCGAGCTGCCCATGATGCCTATGTTGTCGGGGTCGAGTCCGCGGGCCGCAGCCTCGCTGCGCACGATGCGTATGGCGCGCTGCAGGTCCTGCCATGCCGTGGTGTGCTTGGCCAGTCCGCTCTCGGGCGAGGGGCGTGGCGTGCGGTACTTCATCGTCACCACCGTCATGCCCATCTCGTTCAGATAGCGGCGCGCGGGGGCCACCTCGAATCCGTCGGGGTTGTTGCCCTCGTAGCTTCCGCCCGAGTAGATGATCTGTATGGCTTTGGTCTTAAGCTGCTTGGGCATGTGCCACTCGATGTAGGGGGTGCACTGCTGATCCTGACGGTCGGGCATGCCGCCCTCGGGCCAGATGTTCTGCGTGCTCTTCTCGGCGCGGGCGTCGTCGCTCGCATAGCGGTCCATGATAGGCTCCTCGGGAGCGAGCGGGCCGAGCAGGCCCATCTGGCGCATGAACTCGACGGCGCGGTCGAAGCCGAAGGCGCCGTGGCCCATGTCGGGATAGAGATGCAGCTCGGCGGGGATCTTCATCTCGCGCAGACGGCGGTAGACCAGCGTCGAGCCGTTGGGGGTGTAGGGATCCATGCCGCCGTGGTGCAGGCTCATGGGGCATGTGCGCTCGTCGAACTTGAGCGAGGGCGTCAGCTTCACGTCGGGGCCGTAGCCGTCGCGCGTGGCGGGCGTTCCGCTGTCGCCGTCGGTTGTTATGTAGGCCGGCGCGTTGACTATCGCCCAGTTGATGTGGCACGGTATGTCGTCCGTCTTGTCGATCTTCTCGTAGGCGGGCGTCTGCGAGCTCGTGGCCAGCAGCAGCGCGAGGTGCGAGCCTGCCGACATTGATATGGTGCCTATCTTCTCGGGGTCGTAGCCTCGTTTCTCGGCCTCGGCGCGCACGATGCGCACGGCGCGCTGGCCGTCCTCCCATGCGGTCTGGTAGATGGGCAGACCCTCGGGGCGGGGCGTGCGGTAGACGAAGTTGACGCACTGGAAGCCCAGCGCGGTGAGCCGCTCGCGCCACATCTTGATGAGTCCCACGTCGCAGCAGCTGAAGTAGCCGCCGCCCGAGATGAGTATCATGCAGCCGCCGTTGGCCACCTCCTTCGACGGTTTGTCGAACCATTCGAGATAGGCCGTGCGGTGTTTGTCGGCGTTGAATCCCTCGCTGCCCGACTCGTCGGTCATGGCGGCGATCTGGTGGCTCTGCGTGTCGGGCATCTTGCCCTTGGGCCATACGGGTTTACGCTCCCACGCAAGGCCGCTGACGGCGCTGAACAGCGTAAGGGCGAGGATGAGCATCAGGTTCTTTCTCATGGTTCGCGGTTTTTTGCGGGAACCGGCCGCGGCCGGTTCCCCGGTTTAAGGTTTTAAATTACTATGTTTATGATCTTGCCCTTCACGACGATGATCTTCTTGGGGGTCTTGCCGTCGAGCCAGCGCTGCGCGGCCTCGGCCTTCACGATCGAGGCCTCGATCTGCTGCTGGTCGGCCGACAGCGGGTACACCTGCTTGAAGCGCAGCTTGCCGTTCACCATCACGGGGTACTCGAACGAGCTCTCCTCGAGATGGCTCTCGTCGAACGTGGGATACTCGGCGTCGAACACCGAACCCTCGTGTCCCATGGCCTCCCACAGCTCCTCGGCTATGTGCGGCGCGAACGGCGCGATGAGCACGGCCAGCGGTTCGAGCACGGCGCGCTTGCGGCACGCGCCCAGCTCGTTCAGGCATATCATGAAGGCCGACACCGAGGTGTTGAACGAGAAGTTCTCGATATCCTCGCGCACCTTCTTTATGGTCTTGTGCAGCGTCTTCAGCTCGGCCGGCGCGGGCTGCTCGCCGGTGAGCGACAGATTGCCCTCGCGGTCGAAATAGAGGCGCCAGAACTTGCGCAGGAACTTGTGCACGCCGT
>CAZFIN010000052.1:0-13583 GCA_964519525.1 uncultured Alistipes sp.
GGCGTCGTCGGGTCCCAGATTCTCGTCGTAGGCATTCTTCACGTAGCGGCCCTCTTACTCGCCGTACAGAGCGGTGTCCACATTGTTCTTCACGAACTCGGGATCGAGATCCTCCAGCAGGAAGAAACGGCCGCGGCGGTCGACCATGGGCTGGTTCTTGCCCGCCTTGTCGACCATGAACAGCGGCGCGATGCCCGCGGCCTTGGCCGCGCGGTCGTCGTCGGCACCGAACGTCGGGGCTATGTGCACGATGCCCGTACCGTCCGACGTGGTTACGAAGTCGCCGCCTATCACGCGGAATGCGTCGCCCATGGGCTTAACCCACGGTATGAGCTGGCGGTAGCCTACGCCAACCAGCTCCGCACCGGTCCACACACGGTCGGCCTCGACCTCGAACGTACCCTCCATCTTCTTGGTGAAGTAGCTGCCCAGCAGCGGTTTGCCCATGATGACGGTCTGCGGCTCATCGGTGTAGGGGTTGCGGCACTTCACGCGCACGTACTCGATCGACGGGCCCACGGCCAGCGCCGTGTTCGAGGGCAGGGTCCACGGCGTAGTGGTCCACGCGAGGAAGTAGAGCTTGCCCTCGACGCCCTCGAAGAGTTTCTCGCTGCGGCAGTCGCGCACGATCTCGAACTGCGCCGTGCAGGTGGTGTCCTTCACGTCGCGGTAGCAGCCGGGCTGGTTCAGCTCGTGGGTCGACAGGCCCGTTCCCGCCGCCGGCGAGTAGGGCTGGATGGTGTAGCCCTTGTAGAGCAGCCCCTTCTCGTAGAGCTTCTTGAGCAGGTACCACAGCGTCTCGATGTATTTGTTGTCGTAGGTGATGTACGGATCGTCCGTGTTGACCCAGTAACCCATCTTGTGGGTGAGGTTCTCCCACACGTCGGTGAACTCCATCACCGCCTCGCGGCAGGTGCGGTTGTACTCTTCGATGGTTATCCTGCGGCCTATGTCCTCCTTGGTGATGCCGAGCTTCTTCTCCACGCCCAGCTCCACGGGCAGGCCGTGGGTGTCCCATCCCGCCTTGCGGTGAACCAGATAACCCTGCTGCGTCTTGTAGCGGCAGATCACATCCTTTATGGTGCGGGCCATCACATGGTGGATGCCCGGAAGTCCGTTGGCCGAGGGGGGACCCTCGTAGAATACGAATGCGGGATGACCCTCGCGCGTGGTGATGCTTTTGTGGAACGTGTCGTCGGCGTCCCACTTCTTCAAAACCTCCTCCGCCACCTTCGGCAGATCGAGACCTTTGTACTCGTTGAACTTCATAATGGGGTTATGTTAATTTCTGTTCTTTTTCGTCAACAAACCGCCGCGGCGGGCTTTCCCGCGCCGGCTCCGGCCTCGGCAGCCGCCGGCACGCGCGGTTTTTATATTAAAATAGGTAAATTGCGCAAATATAGAAAAATAAAAGCAAGTTTCAAACTCCCGACCTTCATTTGCCCTGCAAAAGCCGTGTCGCGCAGCATAATTCCGGCCCGGCGGCGTAGGCGCGGAGAACGATTCGTCGTATTCGAGCGAACGTCTCCGATGGACCGCGTGCGGTTCTGCGTGCCGCGGCGACGGCCGGTTCCGCTCGGCCGGATGATGTCCGTTCCGAAAAAAACAAGAGGGAACCGCGTCCGGTCCCCTCTTATTTTTCCGTAGCGAACGGAAAATTAAGCATACTTGAAAGTCGACTCGTCCGATACGGTCAACTTCTTGCGTCCCTTGGCGCGACGCGCTGCCAGCACCTTGCGGCCGTTGGCAGTTGCCATTCTCTGACGGAATCCATGCTTGTTGATTCTCTTGCGGCGAGAAGGCTGGTAAGTTCTTTTCATTGCCATAACGATATCGTTTTTGTGTTTGGTTCAACCTTTTGCAGCTGTCACGCTATATACGTAATCTTCTGCGGAGTGCAAAGGTAAAACGTTTTTTCGTATTTCGCAAGATATTTTCGAATAAAACGTCCGCCCGACCGCTGTTCCGGCCGGCTACATGTCCTTGAACAGATCGATCTCGCCCCTCTCGACACGTCCGTACATGGCCGCAAGCTCGCCCACGACGGGCGATACCAGCTCGATGGTGTCGCCTATGGCCGCGGCGCGGCGCGTGTCGCCCTTGATGCGGTAGAGCATGACGGCGTACAGCGCGCGGAATCCGATCTCGGTGTCCGACATCTCGTCGCTGCGCAGCATGGCCCGCAGTTTGGGCAGCTCGGGCGCGAGACGCGCGAACGTGGCGCGGTAGTGTTCGCCCGCGGGGTTGCGCATCAGTTGCAGATGCAGGTTGTGCATGTCGGCTATCAGGTGCAGCGTATGTTGCAGGTGGCCGCTCTGCTCCTTGCCCTCCTTGCGCAGCAGGTCGGCTATCTCCATGTACCATTGCAGGAACACGAGTTTCTGCTCGTCGGGCAGCTCGCGTGGAGCCACCAACTGCGAATAGACGGCCTCGGGGCTGAACTGCATGGCGCGCAGCAGATCCTCCAGCTGCCAGATGTAGAGAATGTATTCGGCTATATTCTC
The DNA here is from genome assembly GCA_964519525.1 of uncultured Alistipes sp. Classification (GTDB taxonomy): domain Bacteria; phylum Bacteroidota; class Bacteroidia; order Bacteroidales; family Rikenellaceae; genus Alistipes. Next base: position 2,505 of record CAZFIN010000052.1, read on the forward strand.
CTTGCGTTTCGATTGTGCTATGTCCATAACGGCCGCAAAGTTACAAAAAAATCGGCAGTTATATGCTTCTCGCGGCGGGGCGTGTTACCGGTCGAGTATTCGCACCCACTCCTCGACGGAATCGTTCTGGTGTCCGGGCATGCGGAAGGTCACGCGCAGCGTGTCCAGATTGCGGAACTCGCAGTGTATCCGGTTGCCGCGTCCCAGCAGATCGGGGTCGGTCGTGGTGTCGGTGACGAACTCGGTGTAATCCGCTGCCGAGTCCATTTCATAGCGGCCCTGCACCGTGACCTCGGCGGCCTGACCGTAGGCGTTTATCACGGCGAAGGTGCCGTCGGTGCGCAGCACCTTGTACTTGGGCAGGTACAGATACCTGCCGTCGGCGGTGAGGCGTCGCATCTGCCAGATTCCCGTCATAGGCGTGATCACGGCCTTGCGTTTGCCGGCGTTGTCCGACTGACCGGCGAGGCTTTTCCACGTCTCGTGGGCCTGAAGGCCGTCGGGACGGCGGAATGCGAGACCCATTATGTTGTCGTACAACGCATAGGCGATCTTGTTCTTGTCGCCCGGACGGAACATCGTCGAGCTCTCTTTGAGTGTTTCCTCTATCTTCGATTTCGATTTCACCTTGTAGGTTCCGGTGACGATCGGCTTCGACTGGTTGTATGAACTGCCTGCCGTGGTGAATGAGATGAACGTGCCGTCGGTGTTGTATATTTTAATGAAAGGCAGGACCCGTCCGCTGCCGTCGGAGTCGACTTTGTAGCTCTGATAGATGCCGCGGACGTTTTTCGCCGCACTCTTTGCCGGAGCGGCTGGATTCTTTGCCGGAAGCAGGCCGCAGGCCATGATAGCACATACGGTAAGTAATTTTTTCATAACTAACGGTTTTTAGGTTATTCGACGTAAAGTTAGCGAAAAATTCCCCCCCCCAAACAAAATGACGTCTTTTTGCGTCGGTCGTATTGAAAAAAACGGGATCGCATGCTGCCTTGCACTGCCGGTACCTCCGGTGCCGGGTTACAGTCCCCAGTCGCGGGCGGCGGCCTCGGCCTTCGGTGCGGCGGGTACGTTGGCGAAGAAGGTCTCGCCCGTGAGCCGTTCGAGATCGGCGACGCTCATCATGTCGGCGGCCGATGGCTTTCGCCCCTTGGCCTCGCAGTGTCCCACCACGAATGCCGCGCATTTCAGCTCCGAGCGCTTGCAGGCACCCACGCCGCGGCCCGTGTCGCCGGCGCGCGTGCGCAGCAGCACCTTGTAGAAGGCCGTCGGTACGGCGACATCGGAGTCGTCGTTCCTATTGCGCGTCACCGACGCCTCGACCGTGCGGCCGCTGCCGTCGGTGTAGTCGGAGAACAGACAGCCCGTCACCACGTAGAGCGTGTCGGCGCACACCTGACGGTCGACGAATGCTTCGAGGTTGTTCCACGCTCCGCCCGAGGCGTTGAATCCGGCCTGCATCTGCGGCGCGACGTTCGAGGCGTAGAACGTCTGGCGGTTGGCTTCGGCGGTCACGGTCCGCTCGGCCGAACCCAGCAGATGACCGCGTGTGTAGTCGCCGTAGGAGCGGTTCAGCATTGGCTGTATGTCGACGGGTAGCGTGGGATCGAAGCGGAACGCGCCCGAGCGCTTGGCCTCGCCGCGGTAGGAGCTGTGCTGGGGCGAGGCCACCCACAGCGGGCAGCGGTAGCGGCTGCTGTAACATGCCGTGTAGTTGCGCACTGCCGGGCCGTCCGGACCGCCGCCGAAGAGATGGTACGCGTAGTAGATGTCGGCGTCGGTGCGCTTTGCCGGCAGTTCCGCCCAGCCTGTGCGGTGGACGTTTGCGGCGGGCGCACCGGCGGCCGGCGTGTCGGCCGCGGCTTTTGCGGGGATGTCGGGGCTGCTTCCGGTATTTTGCGTGACGGCTGTTCCGGCGTGAATGTCGGCCGGCGCAAAGGCGTTGTATAACAGCCGTATCAGGAATCCCGCGACCATTATCGCGAGATATACCGCCGGACGGCGGCTGTTCATTTTTCGGGTTCTTCTTCTCATGTGTCGGGTTCGGAGGTATGGTGTTGGGTTTTGCCGATTGTGTTTTGCGGACGTAGCCTGCGGGGCGCGGGCCGATAGGTGTTGCGATGTGTCACTCCCGGTTCTTCGAGTCGATCCAGATGGTTACGGGGCCGTCGTTCAGCAGCTCCACCTTCATGTCGGCGCCGAACTCTCCCGTGGCCACGCTGCGGCCGAGCGCCTGCTCCACGGCCGCCACGAACCGTTCGTACAGGGGACGCGACACCGCCTCGGGCGCCGACCGTATGTACGACGGCCGGTTGCCCCGGCGCGTGGATGCGAAAAGCGTGAACTGGCTTACGACCATCACCTCGCCGCCGACCTGTCCCACGTCGAGATTCATCACTCCGTCCTTGTCGTCGAATATGCGCAGACGCAGCAGCTTGCCCGCGAGCCAGTCTATGTCCTCCTGCCCGTCGGCGTGCTCGATTCCGACCAGCACCAGCAGTCCCTGCCCGATGCGCGAACGCTCGCGGCCGCCGATGGTGACCGACGCATGCCGCACCCGCTGTATAAGAAGTCTCATGGCTGTCTACAAGTTTTCGAAAACGGCCCACAGATTGTCGCCCGCCGGCACGGGTGCCGTCACCGCCACCGGCTCCTTGCGCACGGGATGCACGAACTCCACACGCCGCGAGTGGAGCGATATGCCGCCGTCGGGATTCGAGCGCCGGGCGCCGTACTTCAGGTCGCCCTTTATCGGGCATCCGATCTTCGACAGCTGGGCGCGTATCTGGTGGTGGCGGCCCGTGAGAAGCTCCACCTCCACCAGCGTGTAACGCGTGCCGCTGCCCGCGATGCGGTAGTTGAGCACGGCGCGCTTGCCGTCGGCCTTCGGGGTGTCGTATGCGCGCGAGCGGTTGGTGCGTCCGTCGCGCACGATGTAGTGGGTGAGCCGCCCCTCGACGGGATCGGGAGCCGCCTCGGTGAGCGCCCAGTAGGTCTTGCGTATCTGTCCGTCGCGTATCATCTCGTTCAGCCGCGCCAGCGCCTTCGACGTCTTGGCGAATATGACGGCTCCGCTCACGGGGCGGTCGATGCGGTGCACCACGCCGAGGAACACATCGCCGGGTTTGTGGTCGCGCACCTTTATCATGGCCTTTATCTCGGTCTCCAGCGCGTCGTCGGTGCCGCGGTCGGGCTGTACAAGATCGCCGCAGCGTTTGTTGACAACCATCAGGTGGTTGTCCTCGTAAAGAATGTCTTCGGGTGTAAACATGTTCGGGGTTATAGTTCGAAGGTGAACGGCAGCAGCCGTTCGGCCGAATCGACGGCCGAGGCCGAGCCTCCGCCCGCCATTATTATACGTATGGGCCGCCGCTGCCTCCGCTCGGTGTCGAGTATCGTCTGGCGGCATCCGCCGCACGGGTAACACTCTCTCGCCGACGGATCCGACGCTATGGCCAGCGCCGTCACGGGGTCGTCGGCATGGTTGGCCTGACAGTGGTAGAGCAGCGTGCGCTCGGCGCAGAGTCCCGAGGGGAACACCTCGCTCTCGACGTTCGATCCGGTGACTATGCGTCCGCTGGCCAGACGCGCCGCCGCACCCACGCGGAAATGCGAGTAGGGGGCGTATGACCGGGCCGTGGCCCCGACGGCGGCCTCCACCAGCAGGCGGTCGGCCTCGGGCAGCGAGTCGACCGGCTCGTAGCGGTCGAAAGTGAAAGTGAACTCCTTTTTCATAATCGGGAAAAGTTTCGTGCGGCTAACAAAGATACTACAATCGTTCCATGATTCAAAATCGCCACCCGATATTTTCACCGGGCGGCGTGTCCGGCCGCTTTCCCGCGGGTGTGTAGGTTAATTGCAGTATAATGCGTAAATAATTGAGCAAAAATTTGATGTATTAAAATAAAATGCTTATATTGCGAAAGGATTTTATGGGCTGAGTTTTTTGAATAGTCTGGCTTTGTATTCCTTGGGTGTAGTAATATTTTTTTTGTATTATTTTAATAAATTTAATTATGAAAAAAAGTTTTGTTTTATTATTTGTACTATGCAGTACAATTGCTTGTCAAAAGAATGAAGATGCTGTATTGTCGCAGGAGGCCGCCGTAAAACGCTTGCCTGCAGAGCAATATATGCCGGGTGCTGCACGTGAAATCATCACCCTTGAAAGCGGGATTACGGTTGAAAAAATAGCGTATATGTTCTTGGCGGAGATATGATATTAAATGAAAGACAATTGGAACTTCTTAATGCTCCGCAAACACGAGGTGCAATAACTAATAATATATCTCATTATTGGCTGGGCGGTGAAGTTTATTATGATATTGCAACAAACTTTGGTGATGATAGTGCTGTTATTAAAGCAATGTCTATGATATCTAATGTTTGTAGAGTAAAATTTATACGAAGAACAAATCAAAATGATTATATATATTTGACACCGTCGGACGAATCTAATGCATCAATGATTGGGAAACAAGGTGGGCGTCAACTTATATATATTGCGAACAGAAATATCCCCGGGATAATAGCTCATGAAATAATGCATTCTCTTGGAATGTATCACGAAATGAGTAGAGAAGATAGAGAAAAATATATAACTATAAATTGGAGTAATATTGAGCCCAAAGCAAAAAACAATTTCTCTATATATTCATCTTATAATATAGGAAGTTTTGATTATAATTCTATAATGATGTATTCATCGGACGATTTTGTCATTGATAAATCGGGTTATTCTTTTACGAAGAAAGATGGAAGTCCGATTTACAAGCAACGATTGTTTATTACAAATTCGGATGCTATGGCGTTGCGTTTTATATATGGTCCTACGTATTGTAAAGAAAAAACGGATGTTGATGAAAATATGAGAGAAGGGTTGGATTATATAGACTATTCAGCTGATATAACTCGTACGATTGTATTTTATAGCGATAGCTCTTGTACGACGCCGGCACCTCTGTCCGAGAGCAGATTATTTGAAATTACAAGAAAGGAAGAATATAGAACCGGAAGCGGTAATGCGGTTCCTCATATTACGGAAGAGTATATAATTATGCCCGCCGGAACAACTTCGTACACGGTAGAGGATCGGGAGTATTATACAATAGATCGTGGTGAATTGCGGGAGCATTATGTGACGGAAACACATGTTCGACCAATTGTTTAATTTATAAGGTTAAACTATGAAAAGTATTTTTTATTATATATTGACATCTGTTGTAATGCTTGTTTCGTGCGACAAGGATGACAATCGGGCTTATAAGATGTCGATGCGCATAGCCTCCTATTACGGTTTCTCGTTCGACGGAGAGGGTGTCATGCCGGTCCGCATGCTTTTGGGGTACAGCGACGGCAGATGGGTGCCGTGGGATCCCATAATAGGATTCGATTACGAGGAGGGTTTCGAATATGAGATAAAAGTTAGGGTCGAACCGGTGAAGAATCCGCCTATGGGCGGTTCAAGCTTCACGATGTCGTTGATTAAAATAATCAGCAAGGTTGAAAAGCATACCGACGACTGTCCGTTGCAGAGTTGGGACGAGTTCATTGCCGAACATCCCGAGCACCCCGAGTGGGCTTTGCGGTACGAATGACGGCGTGCGTTATGCGGATTGCCGCAGAAATACGTATGACCGTTAATGCGCCTGTATTGTCCGGATACTATTTAACCACATAGAAACAACCTGAATATGAAACATCTCCACTGCGTTTTATGCGCGTTCGCCCTGCTGTTGCTGACGGCGTGCGACAAGGAGGATTCGTTCACGCTCGATATGCGTATAGCATCCTATTACGGCTTCATGTTCGATGGTGAGAGTTCGTTACCGGTTAAACGACTTTTGGGATACCGTGATGGACAATGGCAACCGGTCGATCACATATACGGATTCGACTATGAGGAGGGTTTCGAATATAAGATCAAGGTAAGAGGCAGGGCAATAAAAAATCCGCCTATGGGCGGTTCAAGCTTCACGATGTCGTTGATTAAAGTAATCAGCAAGGTTGAAAAGCAGACCGACGACTGTCCGTTGCGGAGCTGGGACGAGTTCATTGCCGAACATCCCGAGCACCCCGAGTGGGCTTTGCGGTACGAATGACGGCGTGCGTTATGCAGATTGCTGCGGAAATACGTAATGACCGGTAAGGCGTCTGTATTGTCCGGATACAATTCCTATCTTTGAGAGCATAGTATTTAACTACATAGAAATAACCTGAATATGAAACATCTTCACTGCGTTTTATGCGCGTTCGCCCTGCTGTTGCTGCCGGCGTGCGACAGGAAAGATGACGACAGCAACAGTTACGAAAGTATGGGGCGCATAGCGTCGTACTACGGTGTGGCGAAAGGCGAGGGAGCGTTCCGTGTGCTGAACGTCTGTTCCGGCGGCGCGTGGATTCACTGGCCGACGGTGAGCGGGCTTGACTACGAGGAGGGTTACGAGTACGAGGTTAAGGTGCGCATCGACCGCCGCCGTGATCTCGAGGGCATGATGGACGTGATGTTCGACTACGACGTGACATGTCTCGAAGTGGTGCGCAAGGTGAAAAAGCAGACCGACGACTGCCCGTTGCAGAGCTGGGACGAGTTCATCGCCGAACATCCCGAGCATCCCGAGTGGGCTTTGCTGAACGAATGACGGCGTGCGTTATGCGGATTGCCGCAGAAATACGTAATGACCGGTAATGCGCCTGTATTGTCCGGATACAATTCCTATTTTTGAGTGCATAGTATTTAACCATATAGAAACAACCTGAATATGAAACATCTTCACTGCGTTTTATGCGCGTTTGCTCTGCTGTTGCTGCCGGCGTGCGACAAGGATGACGATCGGGCTTATAAGATGTCGATGCGCATAGCCTCCTATTACGGTTTCTCGTTCGACGGAGAGGGTGTCATGCCGGTCCGCATGCTTTTGGGGTACAGCGACGGCAGATGGGAGCCGTGGGATCCCATAATAGAGGGATTCGATTACGAGGAGGGTTTCGAGTATGAGATAAAAGTCCGGGTCGAACCGGTGAAAAATCCGCCTATGGGCGGTTCATTCTTCAAGAAGTCGTTGATTAAAGTAATCAGCAAGGTTGAAAAGCAGACCGACGACTGCCCGTTGCAGAGCTGGGACGAGTTCATTGCCGAACATCCCGAGCACCCCGAGTGGGCTTTGCGGTACGAATGACGGCGTGCGGACCGCTGACCGGCGGTTTCCCGTGCGTGCCGGTTTCTGGCGGACGGCGCCGGGATGATCTGTCCGGTCGTCAGTCCAGACTCTGCATCTCGATCAGCTTGGCGTAGATGCCGCCCGCGGCCATCAGCTCGGCATGCGTGCCCTGCTCGGCTATACGGCCTCCGTCGATGACCAGAATGCGGTCGGCATTGTGTATGGTGCTCAGGCGGTGGGCTATGACGATGGACGTGCGTCCCTCCAGAAGCGACGTCAGTGCATCCTGCACCAGCTTCTCGCTCTCGGTGTCGAGCGCCGAGGTCGCCTCGTCCAGAATGAGTATTTCGGGATTCCTAAGCACCGCGCGCGCTATGCTGAGCCGCTGACGCTGGCCGCCCGACAGTTTCATGCCCCGGTCGCCGATGTTGGTGGCGTAGCCCGCCTCGGTCTGCATGATGAAGTCGTGGGCGTTGGCCACGCGCGCCGCCGCCTCGATCTGCGCGTCGTCGGCATCGGTGCGTCCCATGGCTATGTTGCTGCGTATGGTGTCGTTGAACAGCACCGTCTCCTGCGACACGATTCCCATGTGGGCGCGCACGCTCTGCTGCGAATAGTCGCCCAGCGGCACCCCGTCGATGAGGATCTGGCCGCTCTGCGGGTCGTAGAACCGCGGGACGAGCTCGCTGAGCGTCGATTTGCCTCCGCCCGAAGGTCCCACCAGCGCCACGGTCTCGCCCTTGCGGACGGTGAACGATATGTCGTGCAGCACCTCGCGCGTGCGGTCGTAGCCGAACGACACATGGCGGAACTCGATGCTGTCGCGGAACTCGTCGAGCGTGCGGGCATCGGGCTTGTCGGCCACCTCGCTGCGGGCGTCGATGATCGAGAAGATGCGTTCGCCGGCGGCTATACCCTGATTTATGTTGGCGAACTGGTCGATGAACGAGCGCAGCGGGCGCGTGATCTGCGAGAACGCGGCTATGTAGGCCACGAACCACGCCGCCGACATGGTGCCGCGCGTCACCAGCGCGCCGCCGAAGATGAGCACCACCGATATGGCGGTTATGCCGAGGAACTCGCTCATGGGCGAGGCCAGCTGCTGCTTGCGGGCCATCGAGAGGATGATGTTCGATATCTCGGCGTTTATCGTGCGGAACTTGTCGCGCACGTAGCCGAAAGCGTTGTAGCTCTTCACGGCCTTGATGCCCGAGAGCGACTCCTCCATGACGCTCACCATGTCGCCCATACGCTCCTGTCCGCGGCGTGCGGGATGGCGCAGACGCTTCACTATGGAGCCTATGATGAGTCCCACCAGCGGGAGGTAGAGCAGCGAGAAGATCGTAAGCTCCCACGAGATCTTGACCATCATCACGAGATAGCCCACGATGAGGAACGGTTCGCGGAAGGCGACCTGCAGCGTGTTGGTGATGCAGAACTGCACCATCATCACGTCCGAGGTGATCTTCGACATTATGTCGCCTTTGCGCTGGTCGCTGAAGTAGCCGACGTTCATGCCCATGGTGTGTTCGAACATGTCGTTGCGCATGCGTTGCAGCGTGCGGGTACGCATGGTCTCGACTGTCATGGCGCCCAGATAGCGGAACGCGTTGCTCAGCATGTTCGAGCATATCAGTATGGCCGAGAGCAGCCCCAGCAGACATGTTATGCGGAACTCCTCGCCGAAAATGCCGGTGTAGGCATAGTTGAGCACTTCGTTGAGACAGTCGCCCGAAAGCGATATGCGCGGGAACGAGTAGACGGGTTCGAACCGGTAGCCCTCGGAGAACAGCGTGCCCACGATGGGCATTATCATCGTGTAGGTGAAAGTGTTGAATACCGCGTGCAGCACCGAGTAGAAGAAATACGGTATGGCGTAGCGGCTCAGCGGCCGGGCGAATCCCAGCAACCGCATGTATGTTTTGAACATGGTGTGTTTCATATTTGTCGGGTCTTCGGGCCGTGAGGCCCGAATTGGCTTGTTTTCCGTTTGCGATTCCAGTCTTCGGGCTACGCCCTCGGTGGGATGACGCGATATGGGTATTGGCTCAAAAAAACTTTACATCAGGTCCTCCCGGTCGGGATCGAACCGGTCCGTGAATTACATATTCCCTTCGGCGGCGAACTCCTCCACCGCGCGTTCGAAGCGGGCGATGGTCTCGGCCATCGGCAGGAACGACTTGCCGCCCGCGGCGTTGCGGTGGCCGCCGCCGTTGAAGTAGCGGCCGGCGAAGAGATTCACGTCCACATCGCCGCGCGAGCGCAGCGACACGCGGATGAAGTCGTGATGTTCGACGAATATGGCCGACATTCGCATCTTCTTTATCGTGAGCGGATAGTTCACGAAACCCTCGCTGTCGCCCTGCTGGAACCAGAACCGGCGCATCTCCTCCTCGGTGAGCGACATGTGCGCCACGGTGCCCTTGCGCAAGAGGCGCATCTTGCGGTTTATGACGTAACCGAACAGCCGCGCGCGGCCCTCGGTGAACGAATTGTATACATTGTTATATATGCGCGGAATGTCGATGCCCGTCCCGGCCAGCACGGCCACGGCGCGGAAAAGCGCCGGCGTAAGGTTCGAGAACGAGAAGTTGCCCGTGTCGGTCATCATGCCAACGTAGAGCACTTCGGCCTGCTGGCGCGTGATGGTGTCGGCGCCCCACAGACGCTCGATCAGGCAGTAGACCAGATACGACGTGCTCGACGATTCGGGGTGCGAGAACATCAGATCGAACGGCTCGGCCGGATTCAGATGGTGGTCGATGAGTATGCGGCGGGCCGAGGTGTTGGCGGCGATGAGCTCGCTCAGCGAGTCGAGACGCGAGAGCGAGTGGAAATCGAGGCAGAAGATCAGATCGGCTTCGGCCACGGCCGTGGCGGCGCGTCCGCCGGAGTCCGTCCTGAAGATCACCACGTCGCGTATGCCCGTCATCCAGTCGAGATAGTAGGGGTATTTGTTGGGTACGATACATGTGACCGTGTGCCCGAAGCGGCGCAGAGCCTCGGCCCAGGCTATCGACGAACCTACCGCGTCGCCGTCGGGATTGGTGTGCGAGAGGATGACGATCCGGCGGGCCGGAGCCTCGATCAGAGCGCGCAGGGCCTCGATATTGTGTGCTGACAGTTCCATCGCGTAAAGAGTATGTGGTTTGGGGCGGGTGTCGCCCGGCAGTCCGTCCGGACCGCCGGCATTTCCCGCGCTATTTCGCAAAGGTAGCAAAACTTCGGCAATTACCGCAATACTTGACGGATGAAAGGCGCAATATCGCTGCTCGCGGCGCCGGGCTCGGTGAGTGCCGCGGATGAAAAACACCGCACGGGCTGCCGAAGCTGTCCGTGCGGTTGTTTTGCGTTTGTGCGCGTCCGGCATTGCCGGAATCGACCGATAGAGCGGAGAGGATGACTTACTCTTTCAGGCAGTCCACATAGATCTCGCGCTGGAACGATTCGTTGAGCGAGATGTAGGTCTGCGTGCTCGATACTCCCTGCACGTGCAGAATGTGGTCGAATATGGTGCGCATGAGGTGCTCGTTGTCGATGCAGTAGAGCTTCACCATCAGATTGTAGGACCCGGTGATGTAGTGGCATTCGACGATTTCGGGAATCTTCTTCAACTGCTGCACGGTATCCTCCTGCCGCGTGATGTCCGACACGCGTATGCTGATGAACGCGCATACGTCGAACCCCAGCGATTTGGGGGCTACCACCAGCCGGCTTCCCTGAATCACTCCCATATCCTCCAGCTTCTTTATGCGCTGATGGATGGCCGCGCCGGAGATGCCGCATTCGCGGGCGATCTCCAGAAAAGGCATGCGCGCGTTCTTGATGAGAAAGCGCAGTATCTTCTTGTCGGTGGAATCCAGTGTTGTCTTGGCCATGGCGTCGTTTTTATTTCAGTACTCCAAGCTCCTTGCCGATC
>CAZFIN010000053.1:0-13328 GCA_964519525.1 uncultured Alistipes sp.
CCGTCTCTTTGGCAAGACCTATCCACACGCGGTTCTGCTCGTCCTGCTTGGTCGAGCGGAACGCGATGTAGCTGAACAGCAGGAATATGGCTATGATACCCCACTGTGCGTAGGGAAACCAGTAGAGCGCCCGCAGCAGCTGCGACTTGCCGTAGAAGATGATGTGGCACTGGTCGCTGGTCCACATGATGCGCACCGTGCGCGGGGTGTTCTCCTCGGTCAGTTCGTCGAGCTTGCGGCGGAACTTGTCGGGATTCTGAATCACATCGTTGGGGATGCGGTTGCACGACACCAGATTCAGGTTCTCGTCGGTTATGATGAACGGTATGTTGTTCTGCGTGCTGACGATGGCCGAGATGAGCGGATCGACCATGTAGTTGCCGAATGTCTCGCGGCTGACGCGCTCCATGGCCGCAACCCACAGCTCCACGTCGTTGCGCTCCTTCTGCCTCAACACGTCGGCCAGTTTGTTGGTATACAGCAGCGACAGCACGGCCAGCACCATGCCGATCGTGAGGATCGAGATGCGTCCCCGAAACGAGAATTTTATGTTGCCGCCCAATTTCATCGGTCCCGCAGCGGCCGCGCCGCCATGTTTGCTGTCATTTTTTCACAAGACAATCATATACTTCAATGCTCCATCGCCGCAATGTCGCGAAAACGGCCCCGACCGTCACGCAGGTCAGTTTCGCTCGGTATCCTGTTCGCGCAGGATACGTCCGTAACGGTCGCCGTCGCGCAGAAGCTCCACCGCCTTCATCACCGTGCTGTCCGACACCAGATTGTGTTCGATAACGCCCTCGTAGTAGTTGTGGCGCATGATGATGTCGTTGTTTATCAGGTCGGTTATCTCGGCGCGGTAGGTGCGCAGGTTATCCATCTTCTGATCCTTCAGCTTCGATTCGATCTGGCGCAGGTCCTCGGCGAAATCGGCGTCGTAACGCTCCTCCTTCGATGTGCGCTTCAGCAGATCGAGGGCCATGCGCGTCTGCGACTCGTAGGGCACCTCCTTGTCCTCCATGAACCGTACGAAGTCCTCGTAGTCGGCGTCGGCGATCGAGAACGAGGCGTTGTCGACCGTCATGCCGGGATGACGGCGCATGTAGCCGTCAAGAAACTCCTCGACATAGCCCAGATTGTAGATCATCACCGCGAAAGAGCTTATGTACTCCGGATCGGTCTTCACGTCGGGCATCAGCCCCTTGCCGTCGTACACCTTGCGGCCGTTGCGGGTCGAGAACTCGCGGATGAGCGAGTCGGGAACGATCTCGGTGGCGCTGCGGTCGTTGTGCGCCGAGTAGTTTATGCGCTGTATGCAGCGGCCCGAGGGGATGTAGTACTTGGCCGTGGTGAGTTTAAGGTAGGCGTTGTAGCCCAGCGGCACCACCGACTGCACCAGACCCTTGCCGTAGGAGCGCTGCCCCATCAGCACGGCGCGGTCCATGTCCTGCAACGCGCCGCACACGATCTCCGAGGCCGAGGCGCTGTTGCCGTCGATGAGCGCCACCAGCGGCACATCGGGCAGGACGGGATTCGCCTCGGTGACATAGGTGTGCTTCGACCGCTCGGTGCGGCCCTTCATCACCACCGCCTCGGTGCCCTTGGGCAGGAACATCGACAGTATCTTTATCGCCTCGGGCAGGCTGCCGCCGCCGTTGTCGCGATAGTCGAGTATGAGTCCGCGCAGACGGCCGTCGGCACGCAGACGCTCCACGGCGGCGCGCATCTCGTCGTAGCAGCCGTCGGTGAAATCGCTGTGGCGTATGTAGCCTATGCTGTCGGCCACGAAACCGGCATAGGGAACGCCCGGGATGGCGATGCGCGCACGGGTGATCTCGAACTCCTCGATATCGCCGGTCATCAGACGCTCGACGGCCAGCCTGACCTTCGTGCCAGGGCTGCCCTTGAGCTTCGACGAGATCTGGTCCGACGAACACTTCGTCACGTCCTCGCCGTCGATACGCACGAACCTGTCGCCGATCTTCAGACCGGCCAGATCGGCGGGCGAGCCTTTGTAGGGCTGGGCTATCACCACCCCGCTGCTGTCGCGCCTCATGCGTATGGTGGCGCCCACGCCGCCGTACTTGCCGGTGGCCATCACCTCGAATTTGGTCATATCCTCCTCCGACATGTAGGTAGTGTATGGATCGAGGTTGCGCACCATGCCCGCGGCACCGTCGCTCATGAACTTGTCGGGCGACACTTCGTCGACATACTGCACCGACAGTTCGCGCATCATGTTGACCATGATCTCCATGTTGCGGCCCAGACCGAAATCGTCCTTCGTGGCCCACACTCCGGTGACCACGGCAGCCGCGGCGAGCACGACGGCCCCGCCGCGCGCGAAAATATTCATGATCCGTCTTTTCATCTTCTACTGTTATTCACGTACAACTCCAAACGGTAGGCCACGCGCGCCACGGCCCTGCGTATGCCGGTGATCTCCACCCACTGGCCGTACTGCTCCACACGCACCTCGTCCTCGAAAAGCAGCAGCGCGCGGCGGAGCAGACCGGCGGCGCGGAACACCATCGCTCCGTCGTGCTCGCCGGCGAGGCGGAACCCCGACTGAAGGAAAGCCGTCACTATCCGGTCGCGGTCCTCCTCCATGTCGGCCTCCACGCGGCGCGTGACGAATCCGAAGCGGGGATAGGCCGCAGCAAGCAGCACGACGGCCGCTGCGAGCAACGCTCCGCGCGAGGTGTGCATGGCAGCCGTCACCGAGTCCCACACCGGCACGTCGATCCCCGACGTGCGCAGGCTGAGCCACGAAGCCGCCAGATACAGAACGCAAAAGGCGGCAAAATATTTTACTGACCTGATTACATATCTCATAGTCAAAAATTTATTTCCGTTATCATCCGCCCCGGACTCCGCCCCGCGGGACTTCGGCCCCCGGCGGCGAGTCGGCGGCAAGTCGGCGGCACGGGCACTATGCGAAACGTCTGCGCACGGCCTCGGCCACGCGGTCCATGAGCCACACCGGCGTCGACGTCGCACCGCAGATACCCACGCTGCGGCAGCCGTCGAACCATTCGGGCTGCAGCTCGCTCTCCTCCTCTATGTTGTAGCTGCGGCCGTTGGCCGCACGGCACACGTCGAACAGCACCTTGCCGTTGCTCGACTTGCGGCCGCAGACGAAGATCACCACGTCGAACCGGCCGGCGAACTCGATCAGGGCGCGTTCGCGGTTCGACACGCGCCGGCAGATGGTGTCGTCCACCGTGAGCATGCCCTCGTCACCCAGCAGGCTCTTCATGCGTCCGGCCAGATGCCAGAACAGCGCCACGCTCTGCGTGGTCTGCGACAGGAAGAATATCGGCCGCGAGAAGTCGATCAGCGACAGATCCTCCTCGCGCTCGACCACCACGGTAGGGTCCGCGACCTGCCCCGTGAGCCCCACCACTTCGGCGTGGCCGTTCTTGCCGAGGATCACCACCTGACCGCCCACGCTCCTCATCTGTTCGTGCGCCGCCACGACCTTGCGTTGCAGCTGCGCCACCACCGGACACGTGGCGTCGATCACGCGGATGCCCAGTTCGGCGGCACGGGCGAATGTCGACGGCGGCTCGCCGTGCGCGCGGATGAACAGATCGCGCCCCTCGAGCGCCGCCATATCCTCGTGCGTGACGGTGCGCATCCCCATGTTCTCCAGCCGCTGCACCTCCATGCGGTTGTGAACGATGTCGCCCAGCGAGTACACCTCGCCGCCCAGCTCATTCAGCGCCGCCTCGGCTTTCGATATGGCACGCACCACACCGAAGCAGAATCCCGAATTACCGTCTATCTCGACATGCATGACTTCCGTCCGCCGTTCAGTTGTTCGTAACGCTCCATAAACCACGCCATCTGCTCGTCGACGCTCATGCAGCTGTTGTCGAGCACCACGGCATCCGCAGCCTGACGCAGCGGCGATATGGCCCGCGTCATGTCGGCCTCGTCGCGCGAGATCACATTCTTCAGCACCTCGTCCAGCGTCACCTCGTCGCCCTTGGCGCGAAGTTCGGCATAGCGGCGCTCGGCACGCACCTTCGGGTCGGCCGTCATGAAGAGTTTCATCTCGGCGTCGGGGAACACCACGGTGCCTATGTCGCGGCCGTCCATCACCACGCCGCGGTCGCGGCCCATGCGCTGCTGCATGGCCACCAGCTTCTCGCGCACCTCGCGGATCGAGCTCACGCGGCTGACGCAGTTGCTCACCTCGATGGTGCGTATGCGGCCCTCGGCCATTTCGCCGTTCACGTATATGTCGCTCGCGCCGCGCGAGGGGTTGAAGCGGAAGGTGATCTCGATGTCGCCGAGCAGGGCCACGACGGCATCGTCGTCGACAATGCCCGAACGGATGGCTCCGTGGTCGATAGCATAGAGTGTGACGGCGCGGTACATGGCGCCGGTGTCGATGAATATGTAGCCCAGCCGCGCGGCTATGGCCTTGGCGAAAGTGCTCTTGCCGCACGACGAGAATCCGTCGACGGCTATGATTATCTTTTTGCCGTCGGGTGCAAGATCGTTACAATGCTCCATGATGAGGCATGATATTAAAAAAGGTCGAAATAATTGTATATATTCCCAGCACGCCGATGACAACACCGGCCACGTGGTTGATCGTAAGCATGTGGCGCGGGCGGAAACGCCTGCGGAACAGGTCGATGGCCAGCGTAAGCGAAAACCACCATATCACCGCGCCGATGAAGAACCCGAGGATGGTCATGCTGCTGCGCGCCAGCGAGGCCACGTCGTCGTCGGACTGCATGCCCACGTTGAACATGGCGAAGAAGGCCAGCAGATAGGGGATCACCACCACGAAATTGGCCAGCGTGAAGACGAACATCGACGAATAGTCCTGCCACAGGTTGGTCTTTCCCGCACGGTTCTTGCGGATCTGCGGCACCGGATTCTGGAAGAAGATGTAGACACCGACGATGACCACGAAGATGCCGCCCACCACCTGAAGTATCATGCTGTACTCCTCGATGCGGGCCTGAAGCATCGAATAGAAGAAAAAGGCGATGATGGCCATGAGCATGTCGGCGCACGCCACGCCCAACCCCGAGGCCAGCCCCGAGCGGCGGTTCTTGCTCAGCGTGCGCTGTATGCACAGCACGGCCACCGGTCCCACCGTGATCGACGAAGCCAGCCCCACGCACAATCCTCGGAGCAGTATGTCTATTACATCTACCAACATAGTTTCCGGCAATTCCATTTTAGCGGCAAAGTTAGGAATTTAATATGGAATATTAAAGTGCGCCGCACCATTTCGGCCGATTGTTAATAATTTATGGAAAACTTTGATTCCGCCGCAGGAACAACATACGCATAAAACGACTACATTTGCTTGGAACTTAAAACTCATGTTTATGGCAGAGCTTCAGAAACAGGGATTCGACATCGACCTTTCGGAGGAGACGGCGCAGGGCAACTATTCAAATCTGGCCATCATCGCCCACTCCACGTCGGAGTTCATCATCGACTTCGCCGCCATACTCCCCGGTCTGAAAAAGGCCAAGGTGAAGAGCCGCATCATACTCACGCCGGAACATGCCAAACGTCTGCTGCTGTCGCTGCAGGAGAACATCACCCGCTACGAGAGTGCGATAGGCAAGATCGAGATCCCCAAGCCGCAGCCGTCAGGCGACGAGACGGTAATGGGTATGGGGCTGAAATCGGGCAAGGCCTGACCCCTCGTCCGCACGGAACACATGCGCGGGAACGCGTGCGACCGGCGGAGGCGGCGCAAAGCCGTCGTGCGGCTGTTCGCGGAACAGTTCGTTATGAATCTTTCCTAATAGAAATAGTTTTGACGCTGTGTATGCAGGACGCCGGCCGGATATTTCGGCCGGCGTCCGAGTGAATGCCGCAACCGCCGGAACCGGACACATCGCGCGGAGGCCGGCACGGGCAGGCTGCGCACATGCGACCTGCGCAGGGTGCCTCTTCAACGCCGGCCACCACCGGCCTCAGGACAACGGCACGGGCGGACCTTTGCGGGTCCGCCCGTGCGATATCAAACCGGCGCGGGGCGCATCAGAGCGCCTCGGCCACGACGAAGTTGCTGCCTCCGATGAAAATCATGTCGCCGGCCGAAGCCATGGCGCGGGCGCGGGCGACAGCCTCGGCCACAGTGCCGGCCACCTCGCCTTTCAGACCCGCCCCGCCGGCCTTGGCCGCCAGCTCGGCGGCCGGCATGGCGCGCGACACCGACGCCTCGGTAAATATATAGTATGCCGACGCGGGCAGCACCGACAGTATCTCATCCGCGTTCTTGTCCTTCGCCAGACCTATCACGCATATCTGACGGCCGAACATGCCGGCCATGCGGCTCAGTCCGGCACCTACGTAACGCAGTCCGTGGGCGTTGTGACCCGTATCGCACACGACCAGAGGATCGCGGCCCGTCACCTGCCAGCGGCCGGCCAGATGCGTCGCGGCGGCAACCGAAGCCAGTCCCTCGACAAAGGCGCGGCGGCTGATGGTCAGAGGCGTCGCCTCGTGCAGATAATCGGCCACGGCGGCGGCCGTAACCACGTTGTTGAACTGATAGTCGCCGAGCAGATCGACCTGAAGGTCGTAGGTGCGTCCGTCGCGCACACGCTCCACGCATATGTGCTGCACGTCGCCCTCCACACGGTGATCCAGACAGCGGAACCGGCGCTGCGCATACTCCACATGCGACCTCACGGCCGCCGCACGCTCCTCGAACACGCCGTCGTACTCCGCATCCGACTCGCCCAGCATCACGGGAATGCTCTTCTTGATTATGCCGGCCTTCTCGGCGGCGATAGCCTGCAACGTGTCGCCGAGCAGCTGCGTATGCTCCAGACCGACGTTGGTCACCACGCTGAGGATGGGCATTATCACGTTCGTGGCGTCGAGCCGTCCGCCCAGTCCCGTCTCGATCACGGCCACCTCGACCTCGCTGTGGGCGAAGTGGTCGAAAGCCATGGCTGTGGTCATCTCGAAGAACGACAGATCGAGTTCGCGCATCTTGGCGATATTCTTATCGACGAAGTTCACCACCTTCTGCTTGGGTATCATCTCGCCGTCGACGCGTATGCGCTCGCGGAAATCCTTCAGGTGGGGCGAGGTGTACAGACCCACGCGATAACCGGCCTGATGCAGCACCGAAGCCAGAATGTGCGACACCGATCCCTTGCCGTTGGTACCGGCCACATGGATGGTGTAGTAGTTGCGCTGCGGATTGCCCAGATGGCGGCAGAATTCGGTTATGCGTTCCAGTCCGGGCTTGTAGGCGTCGGCGCCCACCTGCTGGAACGACGGCATGGACGAAAAGAGGTACTCGATGGTCTGAGTGTAGTTCATAGACAGTTATCAGTTGACTAAATGATTTTTACGTTTCACACGATAGGCCGAATGGCACAGCAGGCACAGCCCCGTGAGCAGCAGCGACAGACGGCCCACCCAGTCGCCATAGGTCACATAGGCCGTGCGGCGCGACGAGAGCTCGACCTGTCCGGCCGCCACTCCGCGCTCGTCCCAGCCCATGCGCCGGGTCACATCGCCGCGCGAGGTTATGAATCCCGACACGCCCGTGTTGGCGCTGCGGGCTATGGCGCGCCGCGTCTCGATGGCGCGCAGACGGCAGAAATCGAACAGCCGGCGGTGACCGGGCGTATCGCCCCACCAGCCGTCGTTCGACAGCACGAGCATCACCTCGGCACCCTCGCGCACGAACCGGGCGAAGCTGTCGCCGTAGAGTCCCTCGTAACATATCGCGGGACCGGCCTTCACGCCCTCCTTCTCGAACACCGCGGCACGGTCGCTGCGGCCGAGCTGGCCCGTCACACCGCCCAGATCGACGAATTGCAGCAGGCGGGGAAACGGCATGGCCTCGACTCCGATAACCAGCCGCATCTTATGGTGCACATCGGCCCGGCCGTCGCCGTTCACCGCCACGGCCGAGTTGTAAATGTCGTAGTAGAATCCGTATCCCGCCCGTGCCGTTTCGGAGTGAGGCTCGCCCGCACCGTAGAACCTCACCGTCGTGGCTCCGGTCACCACCATGGCACCGGGGCAGAGCGAGTCCGCACGCTCGCGCAACGCACGCACCGCCGCCGCCGACTGCGGATCGTCGTCGCGCAGCTGTTCGGGCAGGGCCGTTTCGGGCAGGACCACAATCCGCGCGCTGCGCGGAACATCGGACATGAGGTCGAGCAGATTACGCATCTGCGAGCGTTCGCTGCCGCTGAATTTCTCCTCGTAGCAGTCCACGTCGGGCTGCACCACGGCCACCTCCACGCTCTCCGGCACGGGCTCGTAGGTGACATAGACGGCCAGCGACACGGCGAGCGGCACGACCACCGCCGCCGCGGCGCGCACGGCATCGGCCGCACGGCGGCTGCGCAGCGCCTCGAACAGGGCCAGATTGCATATCATCACCCACGCCGAGCCGCCCATGACGCCCGTCCATTCATACCACTGCACGGCCCACGGCGAGCACGAGAATCCGTTGCCGAGCGTAAGCCACGGGAACGATATCACCTCGCTGTGGGTATAGAGGTATTCGGCCGCGACCCACCCCGCCACCAGCAGAGTGTAGGCCACGGCCTTGCGCGAACGTTTCGATACGTAATGGAAAAGCATGAACGGCGCCATGCTCCACAGACCGGAGAAGAAGGTGGCGGCGAGCGGACCCGCGGGAGTGGCTATCCACACCCACCATATCGTGGCGGCGTTCCACAGCACGAACGCGAGCGCGGCCCAGCCGGCCATGCGCCACCAGTCGCGCGCCGAGGCCCCGTAGCCGGCGCTGATATGCAGCAGAGGCACGAACGCGGCCAGAAGCGTAAGGCCGCTGCCACCCAGCCATCCCGCACTGAGCAGAAGGACCGACAGCAACACGCACAACACTTTTCGCAACATAACCCGTTCAGCCATAAACTTACGATTGATGCCGGTCCGGCGGAGCCTGAGCGGCCCGGCCGGCATACCGCCGCATGCGGCGGAGCGCGACATTAGGTAAAACGTCGCAAAGATAACAATTCTTGCGTAACCGCGGCAAAAACCGCAGGCAAAATACGCGCCGCGTCAGTCGCCGATAGCGCTGTCGCGCATCACCGGCTCGCCGCCCCACACCCGCTGCGACGTCCACGGTTCGGCCGGCGCGCTCCAGAACACGTCGTCGGCCGGCAGTCCCAGAGGCAGGAACACGAAGGTGCACAGATAGGCGCTGCCCGTCGACACATAGCTCTCGGCCACCTGCGGCTGGTGGCCGCAGAATCCGAGGGTGAGCCACCCGTGCCCGTCGAAGGTGGCGGGTACGGTCTGCCGTCTGATCACGGCCGTGAGGGCCGCGCGCACCTGAGCCGGCTTCACTCCGTCGGGCAGCAGTCCGAGCAGCGACGCCTGCGCCAGCGCGTGGAACGCACCGTAACGGTAACCGCTCGAGCGGCCCAGCATGGGATAGGCTCCCTCGGGCGAGATGAGCATCTCCTGCTGCGCGGCGAAGCGGCCGAGCCGTTTCGTCACCCTGCCGTGCAGGGCGCCGAAGGCGGCATACTCGTCCGACTCGGCGGCATGGGCCGCGAACACGGCCGTGATGTCGGCCAGCATGGGCTGTATGACGTAGCTGTTGTAATAGTCGAGGTGGAACTCCGGTCCGTCGCCGTACCAGCCGTCGCCCTTGTACCACTCCATGTGGCGGTCGAGGGCATACTTCACCGGCGCCGTGTCGCACTCGCCCGAGAATTCGAGCAGGGCCGCCTCGACCATGGCCGAGAAGAGCAGCCAGTTGCTCTCGTAGGGACGTATGCGGCGCGAGCGGCGCAGCTCGTCCAGCACGCGGCGCTGCGTGAGCGAGTCCAGACGCGGCCACACGGCATGCCGCGACCGAAGAAGCCCCTCGGCCAGAAACGCCGCGTCGACCAGCGGCTGGCCGCCCGGGCGGTCGAACGGCATGTAGTCGGGCGAATCGGGATCGACCGCATTGGCTATCGCCTTCACCACCAGAGCCGTCATCTCGCCGCGGCGAACGCCCTCGGCCGTGGGGTCCTCGCCCAGATCGAGCCACGGAGCTATGCCGTTGAGCGAGCGGCCCAGAGCCTCCAGATGGCTCACGTCGGCGCGCTTGCCCTCGTGCGAACCGTCGTTCACCTCGACGGGCATGTTGCGGCGCAGCGTGCCGCGCGCCAGATTTTCATAAACGGGCCCCACGATACGCAGCATGGTGGCCACCCAATAGTCGCGGTCGGCGGAACCCTGCTCCTGCACGACAGCCGCGGGACCGAAGTCGCGGCCGTCGGCGGCACACACGGCCCGGCCGGTGGCGGCGCAGCCAAGGAGCAGCACGATGATGAACAGTCGTAACATAACGAATTTGCAGTTTTAAGGTGAGGCGGCAAAGGCGCCGCCGATTGCAAATATAACATTTTTATCGGGAACTATCAGCTTCTGCGCCGTAAAGAGTGTGTCGCAGCCTGCGGCTGCGGGCCTTCGCGGACCTGAGGCGGACGGTGCCGCCGCGGCTGCCATACTTCAGGCCAGCGCCGCCGCAACCTAAAAAATATCGGTCCCGGCGCCGAAAATGTAAAAAATGGGGAAATTTTTGCATACGAACATGCAGGGTTTCGCCGTTATCAAAATCCAACGGGTGGAAACACGAAAGAAAAACAATAAAAACAAAACAAGATGAAAGCATTGAAACTATCTCTGCGGGTATGCGCCGTGCTGCTCGCCTGCGCCGGATTCGTGTCGTGCGACGACGACAACGACGGCAACTACTGGTATCTTTACCCCAATGCGCTGGTGACGGTGGTGCCCGTGAGCGACACATCGTTCTACATGCAGCTCGATGACGACACGACGCTCGAAGCGGCCAACCTCAAGGGATCGCCGTTCGGCAACAAGGAGGTGCGGGCGCTGCTCAACTACACCCGTCTGTACGAGAAGAGCGAGAAATACACGCAGCTCGTACACGTTAACTGGATCGACAGCATACTGACCAAGCCCGCGATCACCGCGGCCGAGGCCGAGCAGGACGGATTCACGCGTCAGGATCCCGTGGAGATAGTGCGCGACTGGGTGACCATAGCCGAGGACGGCTATCTCACGCTGCGCTTCAGAACGATGTGGGGAGGCGACAAACTCACGCCCCACTCGGTCAACCTCGTGACCGGCGTCAATCCCGAGAACCCCTACGAGGTGCAGTTCCGCCACGACAACAACAGCGATCCCGCGTTCGTGTGGGGCGACGGCATGGCCGCGTTCCGGCTCGACGGGCTGCCCGACACCGAGGGCAAGACCGTGAAACTGAAGCTCACATGGAAATCATACACGGGCGAGAAGTCGGTGGAGTTCAACTACAAGACGCGCCAGAGCACCTCGCCGCAACCCGCGGCCGACTGGGGAGGCGCACGTCCGGAACTGTCGTTACAGTAACGGCCGGCAGCCGACGGCACACAGAAACAGCAGGGTCGCGCCGCAATGGCGCGACCCTGCTGTTTCACAAAACGCCGGCAGCCTCTGCGTCACGACGCCTTGACCAGCGAGCGTCCCAGCCACACCATGGCCAGACCCAGCACGAAACTGAACCCGACGTAGAGTCCGAACGCCAGCCAGTGCTTCTGCTGCAAAAGCAGATACATGTCGTCGGCCAGCGACGAGAAGGTGGTGAAACCGCCGCAGAAACCCGTGATGAGGAAGACATTCATCGAGGGCGAAATGACATTCGACCTCTCGGCCAGCCCGAAGAAGACTCCGATCACAAGACTGCCTATCACATTCACGGTCAGCGTCCCCCACGGGAACGCCGAAGCGGTCAGGGCGTGGAAAAACTTTCCGGTCAGGAACCGCAGGCAGGTGCCGACGAATCCGCCCAGTCCGGCGATAATCATAGCTTTGAACATAGTTCCGTATTTTTAAACCGATTTGCAAACATACGAAAAAGTCGCAATTTTAATGCCATCGGCACAGCGCTGAAAACCGCCGGCCGGTGGCATGCTATTTGTTTCAGAAGTTGCCGACAGACGGGCGGCCGAAATCACGATTCACATCAGCCGCCGCCCGCAAACAATCGTAAAAAGCTGTGAACTATGCATCTGACACCGAAAGAAATTGACAAACTGACGTTGCTTTCACTCGGAATGATAGCCGAGAGACGTCTGAAAAAGGGCCTCAAGCTCAATTATCCCGAAGCCGTGGCCTACATCACCTCCACCGCACTCGAGGACGCGCGCAAGGGCAAGACCGTGGAGGAGGTCATGAAGGGCGCCGCCAGCGTGCTCACCAAGAGCGACGTGATGGAGGGCGTGGCCGACATGATAGGCCTGCTGCAGGTCGAGGCCGTATTCACCGACGGATCGCGTCTGGTGAGCATCCACAATCCTATCAAGTAATCCTTAAGAACATCCGTATCATGAACACTGAAAAATCGGCTTCGGCCAAACAGTCCGCAGGGCTGGCGGCCGGCCTCTATCCGAACAAGCCCGGATTCAAACCCCAGCAGCCGGTAGCCGTCGGAGGCGAGATACTCCGCAGCGAGGCAATAGAGTACAACACCGGCCGCCGCACGGCACGCATCGTCGTGCGCAACACCGGCGACCGACCCATTCAGGTGGGTTCGCACTTCCACTTCTTCGAGGTCAACCGCTATCTGGAGTTCGACCGCGACGCCGCATTCGGCTGCCATCTGAACATCCCGGCCACGACGGCCATACGCTTCGAGCCGGGCGACCAGAAGCAGGTGGAGGTCGTCGCCTACTCGGGCAAGCGCCGCGTGATCGGCTTCAACGGGCTGGTGATGGGCTACACGGGCGACGAGGACCGTCCCACATACTTCCCCGCGCACATACGCGCCATGCGCCGCATGCGCGAGGCCGGATTCGGCAACACGACCGAGACCCGCACGCCGGCCGCAACGAAACAGGCGCAGGCCAAAAGCGAAGACAACGCCGCCGGCAAAGGGGGCAGAACAGTAAAACAGAAATCGAAATAGAATCATGGCAACAATTTCACGACAGGAGTACAACAACCTCTTCGGGCCCACCGTCGGCGACAAGATACGTCTGGGCGACACCGATCTCTACGTCGAGATCGAGAAGGATCTGCGCCAGTACGGCGACGAAGTGGTATACGGCGGCGGCAAGACCATACGCGACGGCATGGGACTGGCCAACACCATGACCTCGAAGGAGGGGTCGCTCGATCTGGTAATCACCAACGTGACGATCATCGACGCCGTGCTGGGCGTGGTGAAGGCCGACGTGGGCATCAAGGACGGCAAGATAGCCGGAATAGGCAAGGCCGGCAACCCCAACATCATGCACGGCGTGCATCCCGATCTGGTGACCAGCGCCGCGACCGACGCCATATCG
>CAZFIN010000054.1:0-13104 GCA_964519525.1 uncultured Alistipes sp.
AGCCCCGTATCATGATAGCCAAGATGGGTCAGGACGGTCACGACCGCGGCGCCAAGGTGGTGGCTACGGGTTATGCCGACTGCGGCTTCGACGTGGACATGGGTCCCTTGTTCCAGACTCCGGCCGAGGCTGCAAAGCAGGCTGTCGAGAATGACGTGCACATCGTGGGTGTGTCGTCGCTCGCAGCGGGCCACCTCACTCTCGTGCCGCAGATCATAGCCGAGTTGAAGAAGCTGGGCCGCGAGGACATCATCGTCATCGTCGGCGGCGTGATCCCCGCACAGGACTACGACGAACTCTATCGCGACGGTGCCGCAGCGATCTTCGGCCCGGGTACGCCGATTGCAAAATCGTCGATCAAGATGCTCGAACTTCTGCTTGCCGAGTAAGACCGGCAGACAAAACGGTATACGAAACAACCCCCGCATGCTATCGCACGCGGGGGTTGTTTCATGAGGCGGATCACCGTATCCGCAACGCGGAGCGGCGGTAAGCCAGTGCCGGCGACACCGATCGCGCCTACTCCTCGCCGGCCACGTCCGGTCCCGTGGATTTGCCAACGGGGGCGAGCATATAGAGTTTCGTGTACCCATAGCCGCCGAGCTCCAGCAGCTCGGCATCGGCGGTGATACGCTTCTGGAAATCGGCGAAGTCCTTCTTCGCCTGCGGAGTCCAGCCGGCCTCGGCAATGGCTATCAGACGAGGCAGCGCAAGATGCTCCAGATATTCGGGATCGCTCACATACTCGGTCCAGAACGTACCCTGAATACCCATGTGGTTCGCCTCCGAGCCGGGCACGGCTGTGGCGAAAGGCACCACTTCGTAAGTGCGCTTAACATCGTCATTGCCCTGACCGGCGCCGGGAGCCGAATCGGGCGACTGACGGCGATTGATATAATAAGGACCGAACGGGGTGTAGACGACGGGGAGACCGTTGGCGGTAGCCTTTCTCACCGATTCATCGGCGGGCCACCATGCGAATATCGAGGCTCCGATATCCTTAAGCATGGTGCTGTCGGCACCCTTCGCGGTGAGGGCCTCGTTCCACATGTAGAGCCTCTTGCCGCGAGCGGCGGCACGGTCGGCCATCTGCCGGATGAAGCGGCTCTGGAGCAGACGGGCATTATCCATACCCTCACGATCCATGAGTGCACGGCAGTCGGCATTGGTTTCCCACGCATCGGTGGGACACTCATCGCCGCCGATGTGAATATAGGGATAGGGGAAAATATCGGCGAGTTCGTCGATGATATCCCCGGCAAACTCAACAGCTTCGGGATTGGCGACATTCAGCACATCCCTCGACACGCCGGCACGGGTCCATACCTGACGGTCGGCCCACGGAGCACAGCTGTAACGGGGATAAGCCACGAGTGCGGCCACGAAATGGCCGGGCATGTCGACCTCCGGAACGACCTCGATGTGGCGCTTGGCCGCATATTCCACGACATCCTTCAGCTCCTCCTTCGTGTAGCTGTGGGGGCCGTAAGGCTTGCCGGCCATGTACTGTTTCTTCCGGTGCATGTCGGTAATGCGCACATCGGGAGCGGTGGCGCCTACGGTAGTGAGCAGAGGATATTTCTCCATAGGAAGACGCCACCCCTGATCGTCGGTCAGATGCCAGTGAAAACGGTTCAGCTTGTAGTAGCTCATCACATCGAGCATTCTCTTTATCTGGTCGGCAGTGAAGAAGTGACGGCTTACATCGAGCATGAATCCGCGGTAGCCATAGGCAGGCTCATCCATAACAGTCATCTCCGGAAGCACATATTCCGCATCGGGAGCGCCCTGCCGGCCGGCCATCACATTGGCGGGGAGAACCTTTTTGATGGTCTGAAGTCCGTAATAGAGACCGGCGGGAGTTGCGGCCGCGAGTTTTATGCCGCGTGGAGTCACGGCGAGATTATAACCCTCAGGGGCAATGTTGCGATCTGCGCTTATCACCATCCGGCCACTCCCGGCCAGCCTCACGTCGAGACCGGTAGCGTCGTTGAACTCTTTCACGAACCGCACCACCTCGGCCTGCATGTCAGCCGTGAGCCCCTTGGTCGAGATCCTCATTCCGCGGGGAATCTTAAAGTCGCCCTCGCCTACGGTCATATCGGCCGGCGCCGGGGTCAGGTTAACGAATCGGTCGGCAAGCGCTGCGTTGCAGCCGAATGCCACCGATGCTACGAGCAGCATAATTTTTCTGATCATCGTATGAATTTCATTTGAACGGATTATAAAATACAAAACCGGCCGGCGCCATAACATTATGCGAAACAACAGCCTACTTTTGCAAAAATAACAAATTTCAGCTCATCTGATGCCTGTTATTCATAATAAATCGGAACTATCTAATTCAGAACCGCGAGTCGCGGCCTGCGGAGAGAGCGACAGCAAGTCCCGGAGGTTATGGCCCGCACAGCCCACGGAGCCGCAAAATATCGAATCGGGATGCGACAAGCCCAAAGCGGATAATTACCACGGCAGCATTATCCTCCGGTCCGGCAACGGCGGCGTATGCACAAGTCCGGGCCGGTAACAGCTATAAAAAAACGGTCCCGGGCTGTACAGCCCGGGACCGGTATCGTTAAGCCGGCCGCAAAGCCGGCAAGCCGGAGCGGTTAGAAATACTTGCCGCGCAGGTCCTGAATGTCGGACATACGCTGAAGAGCCATGACGGCCGACTGAACCGACATGTTCTCCTGAGTAGCCTGAAGGCGCACCTTCTCGGCCTCGGGGGTCTGAACATCGCTCTTGGCAATGTCGTCGACAACGAATACCACAGCTACCGAATAGCCCTTGACAGGCTCCGAAACCTTACCGGTCTGTTCGGCAGAGGCGATGGCGCCTACGACACGGGGCTCAAGGCCCAGATTGGCGGCGGTGAAGCTGTTGGAACGCACATCCGAGAACTCGACGATCTCGGCACCGGCATTCTTGGCAACCTCGTCGATAGAGGCGCCGGCGAGCTTCTCCTTCAGTATCTCGAACTTCTTGTCGCGGCCCAGCGTCTGCGCGATCGAGAATGTCACATCATCCACCGAAGTGTATTCCGAATCGTCGATCTCGGTGAGCATGGCCACGGCATAGCCGTTGTTGCCGAGGTTGAAGATCTCAGAGATCTCGCCCACCTTGGCACCGTAGGCCCAGCGGACCATCTCGCGCGAGTTCTCCAGACCGCCGATCTCACGCTCGCCCTGCGATATGCGGGCTACGCGGGGAGTGACGGCTGCGGCATTGGCGGCCGCGTTGAACTTGTCGACCGAACCCTTGCCGTCGACCGAGAATATGCTCGCGGCGTTATGTATGTTGCGGCGCGTAGCCGAAGAGGCCTCCACGGGATAGGTGACCGTACCGACGAGCACATGCTTCTTGGGAGCGTCGGCGCGCGTAACCTTCATGATCTGTACGGCATCGCCCATGCTCACCTTGATGATGTCGCCCTTCTTGGCATCGGCCAGCTGATCGGCGAGCTCGGTAGAAAGGGCCGAGAAAGGCATGACGCCCAGCTCACCGCCGTTCTGGGCGGTAGCGGCGTAGGCCGAATACTGCGAGGCTGCGGCGGCGAAATCGCCTCCGGCCTTAAGGGCCGTGAACAGACTGTCGGCCAGAGCGGTCTGCTGCACTGACAGAACGATGTGGCTGAGCCCCACCGAGTCGGGAGCATTCTTGGTAGCGATGGCGCGCGACATGACCCACTCGTTGGCCTTGAGCACGGGTCCGTACTGCTCGCCGTCGAGCAACACAGCCTCATCGGCACCCAGCTGGGCGGCCGAAGAGTAGTGGTCGTCGATGGTGCCCTTTATGTTCTTGCGGACGAACGAGCGCACATCCTCGGCCGCGGCGAATGCCTCGCCTGCGGCACGGACCTCCTTCTCGATGGCCAGCATGTCGTCGTCGGTAGGCTCGACCTCGAACAGGACGTAAGAGAGCGCACGGTGCGGCTGCTTGCGGTAAGAGTTCTTGTGCTCGTCGTAGTACTTCTTGATCTCGGCACCGGATACCATGACGGTAGAGTCGGCTATCGAATTGTACTTCAGCGCCACCAGACGGCCCGAACGGCTCTCGTTGGCGGCGTCGACGCCCTGCTGAACCTCAAGCGAATTGGCGAATACGCCGGCCTTGACCAGTCCCATGAATTTCTCCATCATGCGGTCGAGCAGAGCCTGCGAATTCATGTAGGCCCAGAACGACTGATACTGGGGATTGGCGCTCATCTGGGCCAGATAAGCCTGTATCATGGCAACGTCGTAGGCTCCCGTCTGCGGATCGGCGAAAGCGTTGTAGAACACCTGCGAGGGATGCTCGCCGCTGAGCATCGACAGACGCTCGGCCTCCGGCACGGCGATACCGACACGCTCGAATCCCGGAATGAGAAGGTGCTTGGCCACAAGCGACTGCCACGTGGCGTTGGCCAGAGCGTCGGCCTGCTCGTCGGATGCTTCCGATCCGCCGTTGTTGGCCTTAACGATCTCGTACTCATTGATGTACTCGGAATAGTTGATTTTGTCGCCATTGATGACACCCACCTTGGGATCGTTGTTCGAGAATCCCATATCGGTCTTCAATGAAAAGATAAATGCCAAAAGGGCAAGCGCTATGACTACCGACAGCGCTACGCCGAATTTGGTTCGTAAAGTGTTTAGACTCGCCATAATTTGTTATGTTATTATTTACTATATTCTATTTTGGCCACCAAAGATAATAAAATAAATCGGATTGGACATATTATCGGAGGTATTTTTGTTTGCGACAGCGTACTTTAGCGCATGGCGGCCGCCGCAACCATGTCCCGGCCGGCCTCAAGGTGCCGTTCCGCCCATCCACGGGCGGAGTGCGGGACGCCCGTTTGGCGTCACAGTCTGCGGACGCGGGCGAGTTCGACGCGGGTGCGGGTCGTGCGCAGCACCTTTATGCGAAGGCGTTCGGTGGTGAGCGTCTCGCCCGACGAGGGTATGCCGCCGCTGTGGCGGATGATGTATCCGGCCAGCGTATCGTACTCGTCGCTCTCCTCGATGCCCAGATCGTAGCGCTCGTTGAGATACTCGACCTCAAGACGGCACGAGAAGACATACTCGTCGTCGCCGACCTGCTTCTCGACCGTTTTCTGAACGTCGTGCTCGTCCTCGATGTCGCCGAAGATCTGTTCCAGAACATCCTCCATGGAGATGATTCCGGCAGTGCCGCCGAACTCGTCGATGACCACAGCCACACTCGACTTGCGTTTGATGAAGTTCTGAAGCAGAGTCTGCAAAGGCAGTGTCTCGGCAACGTAATCGACCTTGATGAGCACCTGTCCGACCGAGGAGGGATTGTTGAAAAGGCTTTTCGAGTTCACATAACCCACGATATTGTCGATGCTGTCGCGCCAGACGAATATGCGCGAGAAGTTGGACTCGACGAAGCGCTGGGTAAGTTCGCCGATAGAGGTGCCTATGTCGACAGCCTCGACATCGACACGCGACACCATGCAGTCGCGCACGCGCAGATCGGCGAAGTCGAGAGCGTTCTGGAAGAGCTTGATCTCGTCCTCGTCCTCGTGCTGGGGCTCGACATCGTCGCCGTCGACCAGATGCACCAGATCGTCGCGGTTGAAGGTGTAGGACATGCTGCTGCCGTCGCTGCGGCGGCCGAAGATGCGCAGTATGGCATAGGACAGCCATGTGGTGAGGATCGCCACGGGATAGAGCAGCAGATAGAAGAAGTAGATTACAGGTGAAAAAGCCTGATAGTAGAAATTGGGGTTCTTCTTGACTATGGATTTGGGCATGAACTCGCCGCAGAACAGAATGACCACCGTAGACACGACGGTTTCGAGAAGCACCGAGCCCGACGAGGCCAGACTCTCCCACCCCACTGCCGAGGCCAGCTCACGCAGCAGAAGCGACATGCAGAGCGAATAGACGACCAGACAGATGTTGTTGCCGACCAGTATGGTGGTGATGTATTGTCCCGAGTGGCGCTCGAACAGCCGGGCGATGAAGTCGAACATGGGACTTTGCTTGCGGTCGATCTCCTCGCGCAGGCGGTTTTTGCTGAGAAACGCTATCTCCATGCCGGAAAAGAATGCCGACAGAGTGAGCATAACGCATATCAGGATCAGTGAATTGATAAGTGCGGCAGAATCCATATTCGTTTTCGGATTTAATTCGCAGGTTCGGGTTGCGCCGATGCCGACGCCTCGGCCTCGGCGGGTGTGTCGAAATAGGTGACGCCGTTGAGCTTGCGGTAGGTCCAGTCGATCATCGACTCGTCGGTCTCGAAGCCCTCGCAGTTGTGCACCTCGTCGCCGCTGACTATTTTCGAGTCGACATTGGAGTAGATGCGCTTGGTGGCCTGATTCCAGAACAGCTGCGACGTGAACATCTTCTTGCCGTCGGACTTGGTGATGACAACATCGCCCTTGGCCTCCCACAGACGGCGGTTTTCGTAGTTTATGGCATAGTTGGCCACGAGAACCGCCGACACCGACCCGACGGAATCCTTCTCGAACGAGGTGATCCTTATGCCCTTGCGGAACTCGCGGTAGGGGTCGCGGGCCATGCCGTAACCCTCCATGAGAGGCGTTTCGAAGTGATAGGACCTGCGGCCGTTCTCCGACATGACGATAGACAGATTCTCGCTGTACTCGGTCATCATGGTTTCGGGGCTCGCCGGCTCGGATCCCGACTTCTCCGCCTCGCACGAGAATAGCAAGATAGCACTTCCCGCAAAAGGAAGTGCTACCGCTAAATATCGTCTGAGCGAGAGTATACTCATACGGCTCTCACTATCGGTAACGCACCGTAGTCGACACGCCGTTGGCGAATCCGTGGGTGATGGTGTAACGAGCACCGCTGGTGAGCTCGGCGAAGAAGCACTCCTCCTTGGTGGGGAACACCTGACGGTAGTGGTTCATCATCGTCTCGGCGATCTTCTGGGTCTCGGGCTCGGAAGCCAGCAGCGACACGGCCTGACTCATCGAATCGAAGGCAGCCCAGTAGCAGGCCTGACACTTGAGTTCGGTGCAGTTGGCCGAAGCGGCGTAGCACTGGCCCTGAATGAAGTAGGCGAAACCGTTCTCGGGATTGAGATTCTTGACCTCCTTGGCGGCATCCATGGCAGCCTGATAGTTCTTGGTGCTGAGGCCGATGATGCCGATACGCACGTAGAGCTTCTCCTTCTCGGCGGGATCGGTCTCGACAGAGAGGGCCTCCTCAAGATACTTCATGGCCTTGTCGAACTCCGAACGGTTCTGGAAACCCTGAGCGAGGAACAGGGCGATCTCCGACGAAGGCTTGATCTCGTAGTATTTCTCGGCGATGGTGAAGAAGAAATCGCTGTTGCAGTTGGCACGCGACATGAGCGTCACGGCCTGATAGAGCAGAGCCTCGTCGTCGGGCGTATCAGCCAGTTTCTTGCTGAACAGAGCCTCAAGATTCTCGCAGCTCGCAGCACCGCTCGCACCGAACGCCGACTCGAACTGATCCTTGTAAGAGGCATCGTCGCCCTCGACACCCTCGAACACGGGGCTGAGGCGGTCGTACTCGGCGATGATCTGGGTGGCATCGGCAACGTCGTTCTTGTAATCCTCGCAAAGGTTGGCGAAGTAGAGCGTAACCAGCTCAAGGCTGGGCTTGCCGCTCTTCTCCTCGGTGGCCTCGATGGCCTCGAGCAGCACCTTGCGCAGACCCTCGCGGTCCTCGGGCTTGTAATTGAGGAACTCCTTGGCCTTGCGGTCGAGGATATAGTCCTTGCCGTACTTCGAGTGATCGGCGAAGTTGGCCAGACGGATGTCGTAGATCAACAGCAGCGAGTCGATCATGACGGCCTTCTCCTCGGCGGTCTCGGCACGGTTGATCTTGTTCTTGTAAAGTTTGGTACCGTTGGTGTAGATGTTCAGCGAGGCCTTCGGGCACTTGCTCAACAGTTTCTGAAGGTATTCGGCGGCAAGACCGTAGTTGCGGTTATCCACCGATTCCTTGAGGAACTGGCTGTTAAGCATGTTCTCCTTACGCTCGGCGCCGGTCTCTCCCCACGCGGCGTACTTGGGATCATCGTAATTGATGTCCTGCGCCAGTGCCGACAACCCCATCGCAGCAAAGGCTACCACCAAAGCAAATCTAAACTTTTTCATGTAATCTAAGGTTTATTAGTTTTTTTATATCATTCGCATATATTTCCGGGACTTTCCAAACCGTCGACACGTCTGCGCTAATCGAACTTGTAGCGGGTGAACCACCTGTCGCCGAACATGCTGAGGCCGAGCGAGAGTTTGTAATAGTTCTGCCGTACGAGACCGGCGCGCTTGCCGTCGATCACGACCGACTTCTTCTGCGGATCGCGCATGCCGTACTCGAATCCGACGTCGATGGACGAACGGCCGAAGAGCTTGACCGGGAAACCGATACCGGCCGTAACCGCATACTGCGCGATGCGGCTGCCGGCGAAGGTCTGGTAGTAGTCGCCGTAACGCAATCCGACGCGGTAGGAGATGCGGTTAAGGTAGTTGCGCACGTCGATGGGCCGGGGTGTGATCTCGAATCCGGCCTTGATGGTGTGCGTGTTGTTGTAAGCCACGCTCACGCCTTTCGAACCGCTCTCGGTGTAGTCGGAGTTCTCGTCGCCCCAGTTCTGGTAGACCCAGTCGATTCCCGTGCGGATGCGCTGGGTCTGATAGAACGCGCCCACGGCTATCTGACGCGGAAGCCGCAGCGGCAGCGATTTGTCCGACTCGTCGCGAACGACCGACGTAAGCTGGTTGTCGACATACACATACTTGACCATGCCCGGGTTCATGGCTCCGCCGATGTCGTAGGTGGCACCGAGCGTAAGCGCACGTTTCGAGTTCATTATGACAGCCCACTGGATACCGAACTGCGCCTTTACCCTCGACACATCGTAGGTGTCGACACCCGTGGTCGAGGAGTAGTCGCCGCTGCCGGTTATGATGTCGGTCGGCACGGCGTTGTAGTTGCGCGTGATGTCGCCCCAGTAGTAGAGCATGGCCACGCCCACCGACAGATGCTTGAACGGACGCCAGCCCACACCGGCCTTGACCTCGGTAACATCGCCCTCGCCGTAATACTGGTAGCGGACGCGTCCCACGTTGCCGGCCACGCCCGACGACAGGTCGTCGTTATACATATTGTAACCCACGTTGCTGTAAGGCGACAGGCTGAAGCCGAAGCCCAGACCCTTCATGAGAGGCATCTGGAAAGCTATCTCGTGGAAATTGATCGAGTTGTATGCCGTCTTGACCTCCGACGACACGGTTCCGTATTTGGTCTGCGAGTTGCGGAAGTGGCCGGCGTCGACCGAGAAGTCGAACAGAAAACTCTTCTGCGGGGTTATGGCGTAGGCCGCGGGATTGAGCAGATTGACCGACATGTTGGACTGCATGGCCACACCCACGCCGCCCATCGAGCGCATCGCGGTATTGCCCGGCGTGGCAAGTTCGCCCAGACCGTACATGGAATAGGGCGAGTAGGTGTTTATACTGCTCGTCAAAGTTTGTGCCGCAGCACCCAGAGGCATAGCCGTCAAGGCCGCCACGACCGCTCCAATTATCCGCTTATTCAACTTTTGCATTGTACTCTAAAATTCTGTTCAATCCGCAAATCACCAACTCACAGTTTGCAAATATCGCATTTTTAATTCTCTTAACAAAGTATTTTGCGTCTCCTCCCGTAAAAATTATGGATAAATCCGCATTTTTTTTCATGTACGAGCCGATATAGCCCTCGATTTCGTATGCTATGCCCTGCATAACGCCCTGCTCGACGGCCTCGGCCGTCGAACGTCCCGGACCGTCGGCCACATCGGTGGCCGAGCACTCGGGCAGACGCGACGTGTATTCGTGCAGAGCGCGGAAACGGGTGCGCACGCCGGGCGATATGTTGCCGCCGCGAAACACGCCGTCGGTGACAAGATCGACCGTGATGGCGGTGCCGAAATCGACGATCAGGCAGTTGCGGCATCCCATGACCTCGACAGCCCCCACCGCCGCGGCCAGCCGGTCGACGCCGAGCGTGGCGGGGGTGAGATAGACGTTCGCAACGGGAACGGGCGTCGAAGGCGTCATTTCGAGCACCTCGAGCCCGCGTGCGCGCAGACGGCCGGCAAGGTCGCCCGCACCGGCACCCGTGGAGGCCACGATGCACCGTCTGACGGCCGGGTATTCGGCCAGCAGACCGTCGATACCGGGATCGTCGGGCGAAGCGAAAGTGTGCACGGCAAGCACCCCGGCGCCGTCAGCCACTGCAGCCTTCACCCGCGAATTGCCTATATCGACGACAAGATTCATTGCACGGATCATAAACTTCTCAGCACGGCCACCGCCGCAGCTACGTTACTTACCCTCCTAACGGTCATGGCGAGACGATTATTGTGCTGCTTGAGCACAAATCGGTCGGGCTGCGCGGTGACGGTGCGCAGCAGCGTCATGAACGTATCGCTCTTGTAATAGGGCGAGTTCTCCTCGCCGACGAAATGCACGATCATAAGTCCGTTCTTCACCTTCACGCGCTCCATGCCCAGACGCACGGCCTCCCAGCGCAGGCGCACCACGTCGAGCAACTCCTCGGCCGCCTCGGGCAGAGCGCCGAAACGGTCGACCAGACGGCTGCGGAAACCCAGCAGATCGTCCTCGCGCCGTATGGCGTCGAGCTCGCGGTAGAGGCGCAGTTTCTCGGCCGGCTGGCGCACGTAGCTGTCGGGCAGCTCGGCCAGCATGTCGATCTCGATGACCGAATCGTCGATGTAGGCGTCGGCCTTGACCGTCTCGGCCTCCTTATCGGTAAGGCCCGCCACGTCGAGGCCCTCGGCGCGGAGCTCGGCGATGGCCTGACGCATGATCTTCTCGTAGGTCTCGTAGCCTATGTCGGCGATGAATCCGCTCTGCTCGGCACCAAGCAGATTGCCGGCGCCGCGGATGTCGAGATCCTGCATGGCGATGTTGAAACCCGACCCGAGGTCGGAGAACTCCTCGATGGCGCGCAGGCGGCGGCGCGCATCGTCGGAGAGCAGCTCCTCGGGCGGCGTGAGCAGATAGCAGTAGGCCTTGCGGTTGCTGCGGCCCACACGTCCGCGCAGCTGGTGGAGGTCGCTCAGGCCGTAATAGTGGGCATTGTTGATTATTATCGTATTGGCATTGGGCACGTCGATGCCGTTCTCGACGATGGTGGTCGACAGCAGCACGTCGTACTCGCCGTAGATGAAATCCATTATGAGGCGTTCGAGCTGCTCGGCCGGCATCTTGCCGTGACCGACCGCGACACGCGCCTTGGGGCACAGCCGAACGATAAGTCCCTGAAGCGTCATGAGGTCCTCCACGCGGTTGTTGACGAAGTAGACCTGTCCGCCGCGCGCAAGCTCCTCCTCGACGGCGTCGCGGATGATATCCTCGGAGAAGATGTGCGACTCGGTGATGATGGGCTGTCGGTTGGGCGGCGGAGTGGAGATCACCGACAGGTCGCGCGAGCCCATGAGCGAGAACTGCAGCGTGCGCGGGATGGGAGTGGCCGTGAGCGTGAGCGTGTCGACGCTGACGCTCAGCTGCGTGAGCTTCTCCTTGGCCGCCACGCCGAACTTCTGCTCCTCGTCGATGATGAGCAGTCCCAGATCGCGGAACACGATCTGCTTGCCCAGCATCTTGTGGGTGCCGATGAGTATGTCGATCCTGCCGGCGGCCAGATCCTCGGCAATCTCGCGCGTCTGTTTGGCCGACTTCGAACGGTTGATGTACTCGATGCGGACCGGGAAGTCGCGCAGACGCTCCATGAACGAGCGGTAATGTTGCAGCGCGAGGATGGTCGTTGGGACGAGCACCGCCACCTGCTTGCCGTCGGCGGCGGCCTTGAACGCGGCGCGGATGGCCACCTCGGTCTTGCCGAAGCCCACGTCGCCGCACACCAGACGGTCCATAGGCTGCGTCGACTCCATATCCTTCTTCACGGCGGCGATGGCGCTCTGCTGGTCGGGAGTCTCCTCCCACCGGAACGATGCCTCCATCTCCTGCTGCAGATAGCTGTCGGCCGAGAAGGCGAAACCCTTGCTGGCCTTGCGCTTGGCATAGAGGGCGATGAGCTCGCGCGAGATGTCCTTGACGGCCTTCTTGGTGGCGTTCTTGAGTTTCTGCCATGCGCCGTTGCCCAGCTTGTATATCTTGGGAGGCTCGCCGTCGCCGCACTTGTAGCGCGAGATGCGGTGGAGCGAGTGGACGTTCACGAACAGAACGTCGTTATCCTTGTAGACCAGCTTGATGGCCTCGTGCATCTTGCCGTTCTCGTTGATCTTGACAAGTCCGCCGAAGCGGCCCACGCCATGGTCGAGATGCACAACGTAGTCGCCCATCTTCAGCGCGTTAAGCTCGGCCACGGTCATCTGCTCGTCGCGCTTGATCTCGCCGTTGATACGGTAGCGGCGGTAGCGGTCGAAGATCTGATGGTCGGTGTAGAGACAGATTTTAAGCGCATGGTCGACAAAGCCCTCGTGGAGGGTCACGGAAACCGGATTGATCTCGATTCCGCGGCGTCCCATCTGGCGGAAGATATTGTCGAGCCGCTCGATCTGAGCCTTGTTCTCGGAGAGGATGCAGGTAGTGTAGCCCTTGAGCGCCGAATCGGACATGTCGTCGGCCAGCACCTCGAAATTCTTGTTGAACTTGGGCTGCGGCGAGGTGGAGAACTTCACGACGGCATCGGCCGCACGCTCCTTGACATTGTCGCGCATGACATACATGCGGCTGCACGCCAGATCGTCGAGCAGCCCGTTGCGGCTCGTGAGCATGGAGTCGATCTGCGACGGCTCCTCCATCTCGCCCAGCACACGGCGGCGGAGATCGTTCACGCGCCTGAACGCATAGTCGGGATCGTAGAACCAGTAGACGGCATCGCCGGCGAAGCGCGCCAGCGAAACCTTGCCCTCGGAATGCGCGTTCAGATTAGGAATGATCTCGACCGATTCGGCCTTGTCGTGCGACAGCTGGCTCGATATGTTGAAGCGGCGGATGGAGTCGACCTCGTCGCCGAAGAAGTCGATGCGGAACGGGCGGCTCTCGGAGTAGGAGAAGACGTCGACGATGCCGCCGCGCAGCGAATACTGTCCCGGTTCGTAGACGAAATCGACCTGCACGAA